>JBIKWS010000230.1:0-6194 GCA_044356195.1 Cyanophyceae cyanobacterium | reverse complement strand
AGGACGGCGAAGTTGATGATGGCTCCGAGGAGGCAACTGGTGGCGACGCGGATCCCCATCAATCCACCCACGCCGAGCATGGCCCCATCGAGGGTCAGCCGGAGACCCAGTTGGCGGATGTCGGTTCCGAGGATCCTGGGGATCCATCCCGGGGTTTGGGCAACGAACTGGTAATAGTAGGTGTCGAGCCGCTCCATCAGGTGCCACGGTTCCTTCAGTCCGACGAAGCGATCCAACCGCAGGATCTTGAACTGGATGAGCTTCATCCAGCCGTCGCTGGCGATGAAGTGGACGAAACCGGTGATGGCGGTCGTGATCGCGAGGAGACGCGCCTTGAACATGCCGCTGGCGGCGTTGCCCGTGTAGAGGGCGTCGATCACGACGCCGCAGGCGCGGCCTTCGGGGAAGGGGAGTTGTTCGTCGTTGATGAAGCGACGCTTCATCGGGAATGCGACGAGCACGCCGAGGATGGAGATCACGACGTTCCAGACGATCATCTGCCACCACGGGACGATCTTGCCGGTGACGAGCATGTAGGCCGCCATGCTCGAGATGAGCGGGGTGATCATGTAGCCCGCGGCGGTGGCGATGGATTGGGTGCAGTTGTTTTCGAGCAGCGTGAAGTTGCGTCCCAAGGGCGTCTTCTCGAGCAGTCGGAACAACGCGAAGGTCATCAGGACCGAGGTCAATCCGACGCCAATCGAAATCCCGGTCTTGCCGCCGATGTAGAGCGCGGTTGCCGAGAGCACGCCGCCCAGGATGAATCCCGTGGCTGCGGATCGCAGCGTCAGTTGGGCCATGTCTCCGCGGTAGATGTTCTCGCGCCACCAACGGTCCTTCTGGGCTCGGGACCAGGTCTGTACCTCCTCTTCCGACATCGACTTCAGGGCCATGCCCGAACTCTAGCCCCGGGTGGTTTCGGGAATCGAGTGAACATCCTCACAGATGGGGCGGCGATGTCCTCATCGCCCCGGAAAACGGTCAGGGCGCATCTGGGCATTGCCCCCGTTTGGAAAGGATGCGGGGCGGCGATGTCCTCATCGCCATGGGAATGGCTTTGGAACGGCGACGAGGACGTCCCCTCCCCGTTCCGTGGTACCCCGATCTCCGATCAGGGCGCTTCCCAGATCTCGATGCGGTCGTTCGAGGTGTCGTTGTGGCCGTCGGTGGCTCCGAAAAGGAAGCGATGGCCGTCGGGCGTGAACAGGATGTGGTTGCCGACGTCCGGGTGGGCCATTCGAGCGAGTTCGCGTCGCGTGGGGAGGTGCCAGAAGGTGACCTCAATCCCCGGGTTGACCGAAGCCAGGGTTTGGCCGTCCGGGGAGAAGGCGACGGCTTCGACCGATTCCAGATGTCCGGGAAGCTCCGCGACGAAGCGTCCGTCCGGCACCTGCCAGAGGCGGATGGTTCCATCCACGCTCCCTGTGGCGAGGAGGGTTTCGTCCCGGTTGAACGCCAGTGCCGCGATGTCGTCGTGATGCCCAAGCAGTCGGGCTGCCGTGCCGGAGTTGAAGTCGATGAGGTAACCTCCCTCCATCCCGAAGGGACCGATCGCCAGCCAGCGTCCGGTCCGGCTGGCGGCGAACCCGCGCAGGATGCGGTTGGGGCGTTGTCCGCCCTTGAACTCCGAACGGAGTTGATCGGCGAGTGCTTCCTCCTGCCAGCGTCCGAGCAGACGACCTTCGGGAATGGACCAGCGCCAGAAGGTCCCCGTCTCATCGGGACAGGTGCAGGATCGCGCGTCGCCCGCGATGGCGAACTCGCCGGTGAAGAGGTTCGTGGGCGCGGATTCCAGGACGGTGGTCCTCGAAATGTTCGTCGTTCCCGGGAGGCGCCAGTCCAGCGCGTTCGCGGCTGCGTTGAGGAAGAGGACGTGGGTGCCGTCGGGGGCAAATCCGCGCGGGAACCCCCGGAGGCTGCCAACGACTTCCGGGTGGGGCGTTCCTGTTCTTGAAAGGGGCGGGAGCCTCCACACGGTGGTCCCGCCGCGGCCATTGGTCTGCGAGTAGGTGAGCAGGCGGGTGCCGTCCGCGGACAGCAGCGGGTTGAAGTATCGCCACGATGGAAGTGCTGGCGGGCCGGACGGCGGGTGGATCGGCCAGAGGCGGACGGTTCGGTCCTTGCTGCCCGTGACGAGGGTTCGACCCTCCGGGGCCACGGCCACGGTCCAGACCTCATTGGTGTGACCTGAGAGCGTGCCGCGGCGCTCGCCCGTGTGGGTATTCCAGAGTTCGACCTGTTGGTTGGAAGTGGTCGTCACCAGGGTTTCGCCATCCGGTGAGAAGGCCGCATCCCAGACGTTGTGTGGGCTGGGAAAGGAGCGAGGCCCTGCGCCGGGATTGGCGAGGTTCCAGATGCGGGCGGACGTGCTCTGGCCGGAGGTGACGAGTTGTCGTCCGTCGGGTGAAAAGCGGAGATGGAAGTGGAGTTGGTTCGTGGCGACGGTCATCAGCAGGGCCTCGGACGCTGCGTCGAACACCTGGAGATCCTGGTTGGCGTTCATGACCGCCAGACGCCGGGCGTCGGGCGAGAGGGCTGGATGCCAGCCGCGGATGCCGAGTCGACGGCGCACACCGGTGCGAAGGTCGAGGTGCCACAACGGTTCGGGATTCGCGCTCCGGAAGAAGGGGTGGTTGGGCGATGCAATGACGACTTCGCCGGCGGTCGTGACTTCCTGGCCGGGCAGGGAAGGCAGGTTGGTCCGCAGGTTCCGCGTCAGCGGATCCCAGAACTGAACGCCGTCGACACCGGCGGAGATCAGCGTCCGGCTGTCCGCACTGAAGGCCACGGACCAAAGCGTGTTGGACGAGGGGAGCCGCAGGGTGGGTGGATTGGAGAGGTGGCGATCCCACAGGTTGAGCGTGCGTTCCGCCGTCGAAGGGAGGTCCTGGCTTCCTGAGGCGATCCATCGTCCATCCGGGGACACGGCGACTGACGTGACGATCCATGGGTGGTGGCCGAGCGTGGCGATCTCGTCGCTGCGGCACTGTTCCCACAGGAGGCGGTAGGTGAACTCGCGAAGGTCCGCAGAGGTGCCTCCGCCAGACTCCGGCCCATGGCCGTGGCGCACAAGGAGGCTTTGCGCCCGGCCGATGTTGCCCTCGCGCAGTGCGACGGACGCGGCGGCGACATCCGCCGCATAGAGGTTCAGCGCCATTTCCACACGACTGGCTTCCGCGCGACGCCACTGGACGAGGACGCTCAAGGCCCCCAGCACAAGAGCCAGGGCGAGCGCAATGGAGACCCCGGCGAGCGCGGGGTTTCGGCGTCCCCAGAAAGCCAGTCGCTCCAGGCGCGAGACAGGCCGCGCACGGATGGGTTCACCGTTCTCGAATCGTGTGAGATCCGCCACGAGTTCCGCGGCGCTGGCGTATCGGCGCGAGGGTTCCTTGCGCAGGCACTTCAGGCAGATCGTTTCGAGGTCCGCCGGAACATTCGCGTTCAGCGTACGCGGTGGAACCGGGTCGGAATGGATGACGAGTTGCAGGGTGGCGGCCACGCTGTCGGCAACGAATGGCGGCCGCGCGGTGAGAAGTTCGTACAGGATTGCCCCGATGGCATAGACATCGCCCGTGGCACCCGCCATGCCGCCGGAAACGGTCTCCGGTGCCAGATATGCAGGCGATCCCATGATCTCCCCGGATCGCGTGAGGTCGATGTCGGAGTCGAGTTGCTTGGCGAGGCCGAAGTCGGTGACGCGCGGTTGGTCCGACGCATCCAGCAGGACGTTGGCTGGTTTGAGGTCGCGATGCAGGACCCCGCTGTCGTGGGCGTGTGCGATGGCCTCGGCGACCTGTCGGACGTAACGGGTGGCTCGCGCCGCAGGAATGGGATGACTGCGGACGATGTCGGCGAGGCTGGGACCATCGACCAGTTCCATGGCGAGGAACGGTTGGCCATCGATCTCGCCCACTTCATGGATGGTGACGATTCCCGGGTGACGCAGGCGCGCGGCCGCTTCGGCTTCCGCCCGGAACCGCGGTTTGAAATCGGGACGAGCCCACGCCCCGGCGAGAAGCATCTTCACGGCGACCTTGCGGTTGAGCCGCCGTTGGCGGGCCTCGTAGACAACGCCCATTCCGCCTCGGCCCAGTTCGCGGATGAACTCGTAATCGTCGACCCCGGGGAGACCCGAGTCCGGCGGAACGGCAGGAGTTCCGAAAGCGAGCAACGCCAGGCAGCGGGGACATTGTCCCTCCAGTCCTCCGACGGCGGGAGAGGAGCCGCATCGCGGGCATGGAGTGGACGAGGTCATCGAGGAGAGATCGCAGGACTTTCGGCCCCGGATTACATACGGAGTGGCAGGGAATCAGGCGCTCCCGAGGGAATCGAGGAGGTGCCGCATCTCGGCATCGACCTCCAGGGGGCTGTCGACGGTGTCGGCGACGGATGCGCGGACGAGTTGGCGGTAACGTTCCCTGAGGCGGTGGACCTGCACGGCGAGGGTTCCCGGAGCCAGGTTGAGGCGTGCGGCGAGGGCGGCGTATTCGCCGGTGGCGGGCTCGCGGCTGAGGAAGGGGCGAAGGGCTTCGTAGGTGGCCGATTTGCCAGTGCCGGAGTGTTCCGCCGTCAGGCGCTTCAAGGCCTCGGCCATGAGCGACAGCGCCCATTGACGTTCGAAGAGGCGATCTGGCGTCTCCGAGTGGGAGGGTTCGTTGCGGTACCGCTCCTCTGCGGAATCGTCGTCGAGGGAGAGGACGGGTTGGCCACCGCCCCGTTTGAGGGCGGTGTTCCGCTCGTGTTCGTTGACGAGGTAATGGTTCAGGGCGGTGAGCAGGAACGAGCGGAACCGGCCCCCTTCGCGTGTGATCCGTGAGAGGTCGTTCCGCTCAAGAAGTCGTGCGAAGAATCCCTGGGTCAGGTCCTGCGCGGCGTGGGCGTCGTACCCGCGTCGGCGGACATAGGCGTAGAGGGGAAACCAATAGGCCTGACAAAGCTGTTCCAGCGCGAGGTGGCCCTCGCTGGACGCGCCATCCCCGGCCGCGAGGACGAGTGTCCAACGGGTCGTTGCGAAGGCAGGCGAGGATCTGGACTCTTCAGCGGCCACGTACGTGAACGATGCCATGGGGAGATGCCAGTTCCCAGAATCCAGTTTCCAGAACGGGGTGGCGACGTCCTCGTCGCCGTTCCAAAGCCATTCCCAAGGCGATGAGGACATCGCCGCCCCGAATCCTTTCCAAAAGGGGGTAGTGTCAAGGTGCGCCCCACGCGGCGCAGTGGCTTGGCTTCAAACCTCAAACTTTCCCCCGCCGGGTGAGGGCACCCGGCCTGCAATGGGGCGGAGGCTCGATGACCTTACCCGGCGTCATCCGATTCCCCGCTGCGTGAGGGATCAACCACGCCGTCGATGAGGATGGTGGCGATCGTGCCGCCTTCAGGGCGCGGATCGAGCCGGAAGCTGGCGTTGCGGCCGTACTGTTGCTGGAGGCGGTGGCGGGTGTTGGAGGTTCCCACGCCTTCGCGGTGCACACCCTCGGGCGGCAGACCCCGGCCGTTGTCCTCGACGATCAGGACCAGTGTGCCGTCGGGTGTGGCCTGAATCCGCAGGGTGACCGTGCCCGGCTTCTGCACAGGTTCGACGCCATGCTTGATGGCGTTTTCCACCAGTGGTTGCAGGAGCAGGGTGGGGACGTGGAGGTGGAGGAGGTTTGGGTCGATGTCGCGCTCAACGATGAGCCGGTTTCCGAACCGCATCTGTTCGAGGGCCAGGTACCGGTCGATGAACTCCAGTTCCTCCCGCAGGGGCGCGGTCAGGCGATCCCCGCGATCGAGCGATTGCCGCAGCAGGCTGGCCAGCTTGACCAGCATGTTGTCGGCCGCCTCGACGTCCCGGTACATCAACGTCCCAATGCCATTCAGCGCGTTGAACAGGAAGTGGGGGTTGAGCTGCATCCGCAGGGCCTGGAGTCGCGCCGAACTCAGGCGCGATTCCAGTTCGAGGACGTTCCGTTCGCGCTCTCGGAAGGAGTTGTAATACGCGACGGCATGGGTGCCGGTGACGACCACCCAATAGACGATCATGTTGAAGAAGAACGTCGCGACGAGGACGTAGCGCAGCATTTCGTCGAACGGCTTCTCGGCACCGCGCAGGGGGATCAGGACCTGGGCGAGGGCGGTGCGAAGCAGGATCCAGACGAGCGAGAAAACCGTTCCGGCCACCAGGTGCAGGGCGATGCGGAGCCTCCAGTGGCGAC
>JBIKWS010000229.1:0-6211 GCA_044356195.1 Cyanophyceae cyanobacterium | reverse complement strand
CGGGTTTATCACCTGCCGCCGCGTTGGTTCCTGGACCTGCTGCACGAGCAGGGATTGAAGGTTCTGGTGGATGTGCCGTGGAACAAGCACCTCTGCTTCCTGGATTCCGAAGAGGCTCGGCAGGACGCACGGGACCGGGTGCGGCGGGCCGCGCGATTGTTGCGGGCGCATCCCGCGGTCTTCGCTCTCAGCGTGGTCAACGAGATCCCGGCCGACATCGTCCGGTGGAGCGGGGCGGATGCCGTGGCGGATTTCCTGGATCTGCTGGTGGCGGACGCGAAGGCCGAGGACCCGGAATTGCTGTGTACGTTCGGCAACTTTCCGCCCACGGAATTCCTGCGCCCACGGGACATCGACTTCCACTGCTTCAACGTCTACCTGCACGAACGCCGGCCATTCGAAAACTACCTGGCGCGATTGCAGATGCTGGCGGACACGAAGCCGCTCGTGCTCGGGGAGTTTGGCATTGATTCGCTGCGCGAGGGGCGTGCGCGTCAGGCGGAGATCCTGGGATGGAAGATCGAGGCGACGTTCCGGGGTGGCGGGGCAGGGGTGTTCGTCTACAGCTTCACGGACGATTGGTTCAAGGACGGCAGGAGCATCACCGATTGGGAGTTCGGGCTGACGACCCGTGAGCGCGAACCCAAGCCGGCCTTCGAGGTGGTTCAGGCGAAGTATCGGGTGGCACCGTATTTTCCGTTGCCGGCATCCCCGCGGGTGTCGGTCGTGGTGGCGAGCTACAACGGGGCGTCGACCCTGAAGACCTGCCTTCAGTCGCTCGAGAACCTCAATTATCCCGACTACGAGGTGGTGCTGGTCGATGACGGATCCACGGATCCGACACCGGAGATCGCTGCGTTGTTCCCGAAGGTGCGGAACATCCGCCATGAGACCAATCGCGGGTTGAGCGCCGCCCGGAATACCGGGATTTACGCGGCCACCGGGGAAATCATCGCCTTCACGGACTCGGATTGTCGGGCGGACGAGGATTGGCTGTTTTACGTGGTGGGAGACCTGCTCCATTCGGGCTTCGCCGGCATGGGCGGTCACAACTTCCTTCCTGGGGACGATTCCGCCGTGGCTGCCGCGGTCATGGTTTCGCCGGGGGGGCCGGCCCACGTGATGCTGACTGACCGCATTGCCGAGCACATCCCGGGGTGCAACATGGCCTTTCACCGCTGGGCGCTTGTCGAGTTGGGTGGATTCGACCCGGTGTACCGGAAGGCAGGGGACGATGTGGACGTCTGCTGGCGGTTGCAGCAACGCGGTTACCGAATCGGGTTCAGCGCGGGCGGTTTCGTCTGGCACTATCGTCGGAACACCGTGCAGGCGTATCTCCGGCAGCAGTCGGGTTACGGGGATGCCGAAGCCCTCCTCGAACGTCGGCATCCGGAGAACTTCAACCGCTTCGGCGGGTCGATCTGGCACGGACGGATCTATTCGCCGGCCAAGATCGGCGTGGAGACGAGCCGGCCCATCATCTACCACGGACTTTTCGGCACGGGGTTCTTCCAGAGCATCTACACCTCGAACCCGGGCCTGACATTGTTGGTCTTGACGAGCCTGGAGTACCACTTCCTGGCGACCCTGCCGCTTCTGGTGCTGGGTTCCGTGGTCCCGCACGTGGGCACCATCGGGGTCGCCTCGCTGGTCCTTTCGCTGGTGATGTGCGTGGTTGCGGCCTGCCAGGCAGACTTGCCCCGTACGCGGCGCCGCTGGTGGTCCCGTCCGCTGGTCGCACTGCTGTTCCTGCTCCAGCCGGTGGTTCGCGGGTGGGCCCGGCATCAGAATCACCTGCGGGGTCAGCAAACCCCATTGAGTGCCCGGGAGACCCTCGATTCCCTGAGCCTCGAAGGGCGCGAGGAATCGCTTCACCTGTTGCGATACTGGTCGGAAGGCGCGATCGATCGCACCGCCTTCCTCAAGCGGGTGCTGGAACGGCTCGACGAACGGTCCTGGCAGAACAAGCCCGACGGCGGCTGGAGCCGGTATGACGTCGAGATCTACGGCAACCGTTGGGCACGCCTGCGGTTGGTCACTGCCGGCGAATACCTGTCCAATGGGACGCAAGTCCTGCGGTGCCGTCTCGACGGCTCGTGGAGTTTCCTCGCGCGGGCCGTGTTCTCGTCCATTGCCGGAGCCCTTCTGATCGTGATCGGATTCCTCGGAGGGTGGTGGTGGGGCCTCTTGATGATCCTTCCACCGCTCGCCTGGCGGATCCATCTGGCCGAAGTGGACCTCACCCGCCTCATCGTCAGCTTCCTCGACGAACGCGCGAAGGAGTTCGGTCTCGTCAAGTTGCCGCCGTCCTCGACGAAGTAGGCGGTGGACGTCAGTTGTCGGCCGTTGCCGGCGGTTCTTCGCTGTCGGGCTCCCGCACTTCCTCCGGTTCCGTCGTGGGTGCGACGAGCACGACGAACTCCCCCTTCCGGGGACGCCGCTCGAGGTCGGCGGCCACAGCGATGGCAGGACCCCGAAGCCATTCCTCGAACTTCTTCGTCAATTCGCGGCAGGCGACCACACGGCGGGCCGGCGAGGCGGCGGCGATTTCCTGGAGGAGCCGCGTGACCCGGTAGGGAGACTCGTACAGGCAAAGCGTGCCCGGAAGTGCCAGAAGCTGGCCCAGCCGACGGGCTCGTTGGCCGGATTTGACCGGAAGAAAGCCGGCGAAATGGAACTCGTCCGTGGGCAATCCGCTGGCGGTCAGCGCGGCGACCATGGCACAGGCGCCCGGGATCGGTTCGACACGCAGGCCGGCCTCGATGACCTCGGAAACGACCCGGGAGCCGGGATCGGAGATTCCGGGACTGCCGGCATCGGTGACCAGTGCGACGGTGCCGCCGTTGCGGAGACGTTCCGTGATTTCGGCAGCACGCCGGGCCTCATTGAAGCGGAAGTAACTGATCATCGGCTTCCGGATGCCGAAATGCTGCAAGAGTTGGCCTGTGTGCCGTGTGTCCTCGGCGGCCACGAGGTCGCATTCCCGGAGCACGCGCAGCGCACGGAGCGTGATGTCCTCAAGGTTTCCGATCGGCGTGGCGACCAGATACAGGGTGCCGGGCGTCAGCGGCGGCGGGGTGGGAGTGGTTTCCACGGCGCGAGCCTATCGGAATTTGTCCTCGGGACAAAGCCGCCGGAGCGGTGGGAATGAGATTCCGGATTGGGCCTGCACCCCATTTCGGCTCGGTTGCCGTGTTGGCGTCGGGATCCGGCTCGCGTAGGCTGGCAAAAGATGTTGGGTGAGCTTCGGGATTCGCATGGCCGGGTGATGCGCGACCTACGGGTCAGCGTGACGGACCGTTGCAATTTCCGATGCCTGTACTGCCTTCCCGAGACGGAGGAGGCAGCGAACTTTTATCGGACCCGTTGGGAGGGGTTGGGAAAGGTGCGGCCGGCGGCGACCCCGATCGCCTACGAATGGAAGCCGAAGGCCCAGTTGCTCAGCTACGAGGAGATTGAGCGGGTGGCGCGGATCGCCGTCGGCCTCGGCGTCACCAAGCTTCGTGTCACCGGGGGGGAACCCCTGATGCGGCAGGGACTGGAAGGTCTGATTGCGAGACTGTCCGGATTGGCGGGCGTGGAGGATCTGGCGATGACCACCAACGGCTTCCTCTTTGCGCGGAAGGCGGGCGCGTTGCGTGAAGCGGGGCTGCAACGGGTCAGCTTCAGCATGGACTCGCTGGACGCGGCGAACTTTCGACGGATGACCGGTCGCGACGGGTTGAACGAGGTGCTGGAAGGGATCCGCCTCGCGCAGGCGATCGGGTTCTCACCGGTGAAGGTCAACGCGGTGGTCATCCGGGGCATGAACGACCACGAAATCGAGGCTTTGGCCGAGTTTGCGCGGGAACGGAATCTCGCGATCCGTTTCATCGAGTTCATGCCGCTGGACAGCAGTCGGGCCTGGCAGCGTGAGTTGGTGGTTCCCGGTCGCGAGATCGTGGAACGGTTGAAGGCGCGCTTCGGGTTGCAGCGGGTGGACCAGACAGGCCATCCCAGCGAGACGGCGCGGCGCTGGCGTTTCCCGGACGGACGGGGTGAGGTGGGGGTGATCGCCCCCGTGAGCGAGCCGTTCTGCGGCCACTGCAATCGCCTTCGGTTGACGGCCGATGGAAAGATCCGGACCTGCCTGTTCAGTATTGAGGAGCATGACCTTCGGCCCTTGCTCCGGGGCGGGGCGACCGACCAGGAACTGGCCTCCCGACTCGTCGAGATCGTGCGCGGCAAGGAGGCGGGACATCGGATTGGGCAGGCGGATTTCGTTCAACCGGCGCGCACGATGAGCTGCATCGGGGGCTGAGCATGGAAATTGTGAACAATTCGGGAATGACTTGTTGACCTTCGGAGTTCGTTTGGTAGAAATCCCGCTCCTTTGCTTTCGGATTTTAGATGAAGACGTTTCTGCCGAAGATTGATGTACAGCGTCGTGAGTGGCGCGTGATCGACGCCAAGGGCGCCGTTCTGGGTCGCCTCGCTGTTCAAGTTGCCGATGCCCTGCGCGGCAAGGACAAGCCTACCTACACTCCGCACCTGGATGCGGGCGATTTTGTGGTCGTGATCAACGCCGCCGAGGTGGTGCTGACCGGCAACAAGGAAAATGACAAGGAGTACATGAGCTACTCCGGATGGAAGGGTGGCGAACGCTACCGCTCCGTGACCGAGGTTCGCGAGAAGCACCCGGATCGCCTCGTCCTGCACGCGGTCAAGGGCATGCTCCCCAAGAACCGTCTGGGAGACCGCCTCCTGACCAAGCTGAAGGTCTATCCCGGCACCGAGCATCCGCATGGGGCTCAGCAGCCGAAGACCATGGAGTACGCCGGTTGATTCCTCTGACCCCGCAAATTTCCTGATATGGCTCAGATTACTGAATTTCTCGGAACCGGCCGCCGCAAGACGTCCACCGCTCGCGTTCGGGTCTCGACCGGAACGGGCAAGGTCACGATCAACGGTCGCGCCTTCGAAGTCTACTTCCCGCTGGAACAGCACCGTGGTGCGGTTCTCCAACCCTTCACCGTGACCGCGACGATCGGCAAGTTCGACGTCCGCGTGAACGTCGAAGGCGGCGGTCCTGCCGGTCAGGCCGGTGCTGTGCGCCACGGCATCGCCCGCGCGCTCCTCGAAGTGGATGCCGCCCTGCGTCCCCTCCTCAAGGCCGACGGCCTGCTGACCCGCGATCCGCGTATGCGCGAGCGCAAGAAGTACGGTCAGCCCGGTGCCCGTAAGCGCTTCCAGTTCTCCAAGCGCTGATCCTTTCCGGATTTCACCGTCCCCGCTGGCAATCCGGCGGGGACTTTTTGTTTTCGACGCCCCGTTTTTCAGCTTTCAACCTATCGATCATGTCCAAGCGCGTTGCGATTGTCGGTGCCTCCGGATACTCGGGCGAGGAACTGGTGCGACTCCTCCTGCAGCATCCTCATGCCGAACTGGTGGCCGTCACTTCCCGGCAATCCGCCGGCCAGACGGTGGCGCAGGTGTTCCCGCGGTTCGCCAGTCATCCGAAGGCGAAAGCGCTGAAGTTCACGGAACCCAATGCAGCCACTCTCGCTGAAGTGGCCGATGTGATCCTTCTGGCGTTGCCCCACGGCGTCGCAGCGGAGTATGCGGTACCATTGGTTGCCGCAGGAAAGACCGTTATCGATCTGAGTGCGGATTTCCGGTTGCGGAGCGCCGCGACCTATCAGGAGTTCTATGGCCATCCGCACCCGGCCCCAGGTTTGCTGGAATCGGCGGTGTACGGAATGCCGGAGGTGCATCGGGAGGCGATCCGGGGAAGTCGGCTGATCGCATCACCGGGATGTTATCCCACCAGCATCCTCCTGCCGGTCCTGCCCCTGCTGCGGGCGGGGTTGATCCGTCCGAGCGGGATCATCGCGGATTCCATCAGCGGCGTGAGCGGTGCCGGTCGAAAGGCGGAGGTTGATTACCTGTTCTGCGAGTGCAACGAGAGTGTGCGTGCCTACGGCCTTCCGAAGCACCGGCACCTTTCCGAGATCGAGGAGCAGCTTTCATTGGCGGCGGGACAAGCGGTCACGATCCAATTCACCCCCCACCTGATGCCGGTCAACCGGGGCATCCACACGACCCTCTACCTGGCGCCGACGACCGCCTTCTCGACCGCGGCGGAAACGGCAGCGCTCGGGGAGAAGATCGCCGCCTGCTACGCCGCGGCGTACGCGAATGAACCGTTTGTCCGGGTGCTGGAAGGGAAGTC
>JBIKWS010000228.1:0-6212 GCA_044356195.1 Cyanophyceae cyanobacterium | reverse complement strand
TTCATCTCGCTGACGCATTATGCGCAGGCCCGGGCTACGCATGAGGGCATTGCGATGCGGCTGTGGGTGGATTCCGAGCAACGCCGGTATGGGTTGCGCAGCGAGTATTCCTTCGGCGTGTCGGGCAAGGACGATCGGGAGCGGGAGTACGATCTCGCGCCGGACATCGAGATCGAGGTGGATGAACGTTCCTGGGCGACGTTGACCGGAAACCGCATGGCGCTGCAGGACGGCTGGGCGGCCGGCCAGCCGGTGGCGGGTGCCACGCGCAGTCGGACCGAGCGGGTGCTGCGGTTCACGCCGGACGGGACGATCGACGAGACCAGTCCGCTCGGCGTGTTTCTCCGGTTCCAGCCGCAGCAGGGTGGCAATGCGCGGCGGAGCGGAACGGTGGATCCGCGGGATGAAGTGTATGTGGGGCAGAATCTGACCCGTCTTCGGTATGAAGTTCAGACCAACCAGATCGTCGCAACGCGCCGCTAACGGCTGCTCGGGGTTCACCCTGGCGGAGTCGCTGGCCGCGCTGGCGTTTCTGGCGGTGGTGATCCCGGTGGCGGTGTACGCGGTGCAGGTGGCGAACCTGGCGGGTGTGGTGGCGGAGCGGAAGGTCATCGCGGCGCAGGTGGCGGATCGGGTCCTGAATGAACTGGTGGTGACCGGTCGTTGGAACACGAGCGGTCGCGGTACGGAGCAGGAAGGGCGTTACAGCTTTGAATGGCGGTCGGAGAGCGTCTCGTGGGAACGCGCGACGTTGCGCCAGGCGAGCGTGATCGTGACGTACAAGGTGCAGGGCAAGGAGTACGAGATCCGGACCACCACGATCCTCGATTCGGCACAGATCCAGCCATGAGGATGCTTCGCCCACACGCCGGTGCCCGCGGGTTCACGCTGATCGAGCTGTTGCTCGCCATTACGATCTCGGCCGTGATCCTCGCCGCGGTGAACGCGGTCCTGTTCGGTGCCCTTCGCCTTCGCAACCGCACCGCGCGCATGCTGGAGGATTCCGTCGCCCGCCAGCAGGCGCTCTCGATCCTGAAGCGGGACCTCGCGGGGATCGTGGCTCCGGGAGGCGAGACGAACATGGCCGGGGCGCTGTTGTATGGCGGGATGAACGGCGTGACCGATGCGGCGGGCACGGGCATGCAGCTGTTCACGACGTCGGGCATCGTCACGGATTACGCCTACTGGGGAGAGCTGCAGAAGGTCGCCTACATCCTGCGCGAACCGACGAACAACGCCTCGCAGGCCATCGGCCGCGACCTGTGGCGCATCGTCACCCGCAATCTCCTGCCGCCCCTCAACGAGACCTTCGACGAACAACTGCTGCTGTCGGATGTCGATCGCTTCGAGATGACCTTCTTTGACGGTTTCACGTGGCGCACGTCCTGGGGTGGCACGAATGAAACGGTGCCCTTGCCGCGCGCCGTGCGGATCGACCTGGTGGTCGCCGAGGCCGAACCTTCGGAGCGCAGCCGCGGAATGATGGGCAAGCGCAACCTGCTGCCCTTCCAGTTGATCGTTCCGGTGATGGTGACGGCCGCGACCAACACGACCGACACGGCGACCGATGGAGGCCAGCCGTGAGGATCCCGCCACGCCATTCGCAGCAGGGTTCGACGCTGGTGATCGTGATGTGGATCGCGTTCGGCCTCGTCAGCCTCGCGTTGTACTTCGGCCATTCCAACGCGTTGGAACTCCGTTCGGCGGCTCATCGCGCGGCATCGATCGAGGCGGACCAAGCCATCCAGGGCGCGGCGCGCTACGCGGGCTGGGTCATGACGAATCTCGACAACCCGGGCGTGATGTCCGACCTCGAAGTCGCGCCCACCTACCGGTACCAGGCGGAGGCGGTTCCCGTGGGCGACGCCAAGTTCTGGTTCATCGGGCGCGATGCGAACCGGTTGTCGACCGGGTTGGGCACGGCGGAGCGGACGCAGTTCAAACTGGTGGACGAGGCCTCCAAGCTGAACCTCAACACCGCGACCGTGGAAATGCTGCAACTGCTCCCGCGCATGACGCCGGAGCTGGCGGCGGCGATCGTTGATTGGCGGGACGAGAACGAGGAGATCAGCGAAGGCGGTGCCGAGGAGGAAACCTACGCCCGGTTCAATCCGCCCTACCGCTGCAAGAACGCGGCGTTCGAGTCCATCGAGGAACTGCGGATGGTCGCCGGCATGACCCTGCTGATCCTTCAAGGCGAGGACATGAACCAGAACGGCCTGCTGGATCCCAACGAGGACGATCTGGACACCAGTGCGCCGTGGGACAACCGGGACGGTCGGCTCGATCCGGGTCTGTGGGAATACGTCACGGTCTACTCGAAGGAATCGCTGCTCCGTGCCGATGGCACCGCAAAGATCTCGATCGGAGCACAGGGCCGGCAGGCGTTGGGGACGTTGTTGTCGGAGAAGTTCAGCGCGTCGCGGGGGAACCAGATCCTGGGGGCGTTGGGGAACCCAAACCAGGCCCCGGCGAGTCTGTTGGAGTTTTTCGTGCGGAGCGGGATGACGGTGGATGAGTTCGTGCAGATCGAAGCCGACCTGATCGCGGGGGATGGGCAGACGGCTCCGGTGGGTCTCGTGAACGTCAACACCGCGTCGGAAATGGTGCTTTCGTGCATCCCGGGCATTGGAATCGACCTCGCGCCGACGCTCGTGGCCTACCGCCAATCCAATCCCAACCGGCTGAACACCGTGGCATGGGTGGCTGAGGTGCTCGAAAGACAGCAAGTCCTGCAAGCTGCGCGTTACCTAACCGGTCGCTCGACGGTCTACACCGCCGATATCGCCGCCGTGGGGCACACGGGCCGGGGTTACCGGCGGGTCCGTTATGTGCTCGATGGGTCGCAGGGAGGTGTCCGGATCGTGCATCGGCACGACCTGACGCATCTCGGATGGGCCCTCGGGCGGCAGGTTTGGCAGCAACAGGAACAGCTGATCAGCAGGAACATGCGATGATCGAACGGCTCAAGAGCTCGCGGAAGCCATCGGTCCTTGGACTCGCCCCGGAAGGGTCGAGGATCGAGGTCGTGCCCGTGCGCCGGACCAACGGGTCCGCGGAGGCGGCACCGCCCGTGGTCATCGACCTCGGTGGCGACTTGGTGGACAGCGACATCGTGATCCTCGCGAAACGCCTGCGGGACGGGCTCGATGCCGCGGGCATCCGCGAGCGGCGCTGCGCGGTGGCCCTGCCGCCGAACTGGATCTTTGCGTTGTCGGTGCCGTTGCCGGAGCTGGCTCCGGAAGACCTGGAGAGCTTCCTGGAGCTGGAGGCCGAGCGCGGTTTCCCCTATGGCCCGGATCAATTGGCGATCGCCCGTGCCGAATGGCAGGCCGCCGAGGGCGGAGCGAATGCCTCGTTGGTGGCTGTTCCGCGCGAAAACATCCTGCGGTTGGAACAGATCCTTCGCCTGGCGCGCCTTCAGCCGGTGTCCTTCGCGCCGGCCCTGACCGAACTTCCCCACTGCACCGCGCCGGTCGACGGCGTGCGTTTGGACCTGCTCGCTTCCGGCGGCGAGGTCGGGTTGCTGGTGGCGAATGGTCCGGGACTGATCGTGCATCGGTTCCTGGAAGGCGTGGTTTCGCTGGACGCCGGTGCGCCGCGCATCATTCCGGAGGTTCTCGCCCGGGAGTTGCGGGTTTCGTTGGGCCAGCTTCCGGCGGGCGTCCGGGAATTGTTGAAGGTCGTCCGCGTGCTGGGTGCAGGACCGTTGGCGGATGAACTCGCGGCGGCGGTTCAAGCCCGGGCTTCGACGCTGCGCGTCCGCGTGGAACGGGTCGACCGGTTGGTGACCGGGTATCCTGCGGTGCCGCGGATGGCGGCAGGGATGCCGTTGAGTCCGGCGCTGGCGGTGGCCGCGCGGTTCGTGTCCGGGGAGGCGGCGTCGTTTGAGTTCCTCCCGCCGAAGGTTTCCGCGCTGCAACAGTTCGCGGCGCGCTATTCGAGCGGCCGATTGATGCATGTCGGGATCGCCGCGGGTGCGATTGCCGCCTTGGTGCTGGGCGCGTTCCTCTTCCAGCAGTTCCGGTTGATGCGGTTGCAGTCGGAATGGGACGGGATGTCCAAGGACGTGCGCGAGATCGAAGACACGCAGGCCCAGCTGAAGAAGTTCCGGCCGTGGTTCGATGAATCCGTCCGCAGCCTGCTGGTGATGAAGACGCTGACGGAATCGTTCCCGGAGGATGGCGCGGTGACGGCGAAGAACGTCGAAATCCGGGACGTGGGCGTGGTCGTGTGCCAGGGCACCGCGAAGGACAGCACGGCGCTTCTGCGGACGCTGGACAAGTTGCGCGCCGCACGGGAGGTCACCGATGTGCAGGTCGACCAGCTGCGCGGGAAGTCGCCGCTCCAGTTCACCTTCAATTTCCGTTGGGATGTCGGGGGGCGTCAGCCATGAATCTTGATCCGGAGAATCGTCAGAAGCTGCTCGTGATCCTTGCCCTGACAGGCGTGGGATTGCTGGCAGGGGATCGTCTGGTCCTGAACCCGCTGCTGAAAAGCTGGGCGGCGCGGTCCGAGAGGATCGAGCTCCTGCAAAAGGACATCGCCAAGGGCCGCCAGTTGCTGGAACGCCGCGACACGGTGCGCGCGCGCTGGAAGGAGATGCAGACGAACGCCCTTCCCGTGGAGGTTTCCGCCGCGGAGGGTCGCGTGCTCGACGCCTTCGATCGGTGGTCCCGCACGGCGAGCGTGAACATCACGTCGGTGAAGCCGCAGTGGAAGCAGCTCGAGGACGGTTACATGACCTTTGAATGCCACGTGGATGCCTCGGGCAGCCTCGGCACGGTCACGCGGTTCCTCCACGAGGTGGAGCGGGATCCGCTCGCGCTGCGGGTGGAAACGGTGGAACTGGCAGCGCGAGACACCGACGCCTCCCAGATCACACTGGGGCTTCATGTCAGCGGATTGCTCCTCAACGCGAAGGCCCAACGATGAACCCAAAGCCTGAATCTGCCGGCGCGGGCAACGGGGTGGCGACGTCCTCGTCGCCCTTCCAAAGTCTTTTCCGTGGCGATGAAGACATCGCCGCCTCGAAGCCTAACCAGAAGGGGGCAGTGTCCAGATGGGCCCGATCGTTCCGGGGAACGTTCCGCCACGGGTATTCGAGCGCTTTGCTGAGCTGCCTGCTGGCGATGGGTTCGTTGCAGTGTGCGTTCGGCCAGGATCCGCAGGAACCGGCTGAGCCGCCTGTCGAAGTGCCCGCCATCATCGAGGCGGTTGTTGCCGGAGCTGCGGCGGAGGTTGAAGTCGCCGAACCGGAGAACGCAGCCGACGATGGCAACGTGGGCGAAGGCGAGGATCGCGGTGCAATGCCGGGGGAGGCGCAAGCCGCGGCAGCCGCCGCCGGTGGATCGAACGGTGCTCCGGCATCGGTCAGCCAGACCAACGGAAGTTCGACCTCCAGCCGTCGCGAGGGCCGTTCGCGCGAACGGAGCTCCCGGGATTGGCGGACTTCGTTTGGTTCCGCGGGGCGGAACAAGGACGGGTCCACGAACAAGGCTCCGGAAATCCCGAAGACGGATTACGCCTATTTCAAGGTCGTGAACGACCGGAACATCTTCAATCCGGCGCGCCAGCCGAACAGGCCGGATCGTCCGGCGAGCCGCGAGGTCAAGAAGGTTCCCAAGGTGGATGCCTTCTCGCTCGTGGGAACGCTTCGATACGAGAAGGGCGACATGGCGTTCTTCGATGGTTCGAACTCGGATTACCGGAAGGCCTACAAGGCGGGCGATTCGATTGCCGGATTCAAGGTGCTTTCGGTCTCGGATGCCGCCGTGCGGATCGAGGCGAAGGGCAAGGTGAACGAGCTGAAGATCGGATCCCAGATGCGCCGCGAGGATGAGGGCGAGTGGGAGTTTGCGAGTGGTCCTTATGCGGGTGGGATCACCAGTTCGGGTGGTTCGGGCTCGGGCGACAGTGCGTCCTCGAGTGGGTCCAGCGGTGCTTCCACGGCCTCGTCGGGGTCGGGAAGCGGTGGCAGTGCGGATGAGATTTTGAAGAGGCTTCTGCAGAAGCGCGAACAGGAGATGAAAAATGAGAAGTAACACGATTCCTTCGGTCCTCCTCGCCCTCGTGGTGGCGGGTGCGGTGCATGGCCGGGGCCAGGCCCAGGACGCGCCTTCTGCTGCCAAGCCGGCGGAGAAGGTCGCAGATTTGCCCCCCGTTGCGCCAACGCCGCCGCCAACCCCGGCGGTGAAGGAGACCGAAGCCAC
>JBIKWS010000227.1:0-6221 GCA_044356195.1 Cyanophyceae cyanobacterium | reverse complement strand
CACCATCGCGCTGATCCTCAGCCCGCACGCCGCTGCGGATCCCGCGGCGGCATCCACCAACGCGCTCGCAAAGCCTGCCGATGACATCGCCAACGCCACCCGCCGGTTGCGCGTCCCCCAGGGGTTGACCGTCGAAGCCTGGGCCACGGAACCCCTCGTCCAGAACATCACGTCCATCGATTTCGACTCCAGGGGCCGCGCCTACGTCGTTGAAACCGGCCGTCGCCGCACCTCCGTCTTCGACATCCGCAATTTCAAGGAATGGGTCGATGACGACCTCGCCCTCCGCACCGTCGAGGACCGCATCCGCTTCCTGACCGGCCAACTCGCCACCAACGCCGCCTTCCTCGACACCGCCACCCGCAACGCCACCCGCGGTGGTTTCGGCGACTTCAACAAGGACGGCCGCGTCGACGTATCCGACCTCACCGTCGAAAGCGAACGCCTCCGCATCGTCTGGGACTCGGACAACGACGGCCGCGCCGACCGCAGCGCCGTCCACGCCGACAACTTCAACTCGCCCGTCAGCGGCGTCGCCGCGGGAGTTCTCGTCTCCGGCGACAGCGTCTGGTTCGCCTGCATTCCCGACATCTGGAAACTCCCCGCCGCCGGCAGCGATCCCCGTCCCGTCGACAAGGGCCAACCCCTCCTCTCCGGCTTCGGTGCCCACGTCGCCTACGGCGGACACGATCTCCACGGCCTGACCCAGGGACCCGATGGCCGGATCTACTTTTCCATCGCCGATCGCGGCGCCGCCACCCGCGCCGCCGCCACCGTCGGAGCCGCCGACCCAAACCAACTCACCGATCCCGACACCGGCCTGATCTTCCGGTGCGACCCCGACGGCCGGAACCTCGAAGTCTACGCCCGCGGCCTCCGCAATCCCCAGGAACTCGCCTTTGACGACGACGGCCAACTCTGGACCGCCGACAACAATGGCGACGGCGGCGACAAGGCCCGCTGGACCCTCGTCCAGCCGGGCTCCGAACACGGCTGGACCATCGGATGGCAATGGCTGCCAAAGATGGGTGCCTGGAACTCCGAACGTCTCTGGCACACCCAGCCCTCCAACACCGCCCTCTTCATCCTCCCACCCGTCGCCCACATCGGCCACGGCCCCGCCGGCATCGCGTACTATCCTGGCACCGGCCTCGGCGACCGCTTCCAAGGCTCCTTCTTCTACGCCGACTTTCCCGGTGGCGTCCGCCACTTCCGCGTCGAACCCGTTGGTGCCTTCTACCGCATCCCGGACGCCGGCCCGTGGATGGAGAACAACAAGTCCGACGACATGCAGGGCAAGCTTCTCTGGGACCTCTACCCGGTCGATGTCGCCTTCCCGCCGGGCGGCGGCGTGGTCGTCGCCGACTGGATCGAAGGCTGGGAAAAGACGGGCAAGGGACGCCTCTGGAAGGTCTCCGACCCCACGCTCAAGGACAACGCGCTCATCGCCGAGACGGCCCGATTCCTCCGCGAAGGCATGTCCGGACGCGCCGAAGGCCAACTGCTGCTCCTGCTCGGGCACGCCGACCTGCGCGTCCGTCAGGAAGCCCAGTTCGAACTCGCACGCCGGGACCTCCGCTCCTGGCCCGGCCTCGCCGAAACCGTCCGCAACGGCCCCAGCACCGCCGCCCGACGCCACGCCATCCGCGCCCTCGCCCAGATAGTCCGCAACCACCCCAGTCCAGGGGATCTCTACGACGAGCTCACCCGTGCCATGCGCTGGCTCGATGACCCCGACGCCGGCATCGTCATCGAAGCCTGCCGCCTCATGGGCGAAGCCTACTTCGTTCCGGCCCAGGAACGCCTCCGGGCCCGCTTCAAGCACCCCGACAACCGCGTTGTCGCCGCCGCGATGCTCGCGATCAGCCGCTATTTCCACTGCTTCAACGATCCCGGAGCCCGGCTGCGCTTCAAGTCCACGCTGGCGGAAGACATCTATATGAACGCCCCCGGCTTCGCCCAACGATGGCTGCCTGCTCCCTCCCAGCAATCCGGCGCCGTGACCTGGCCCGTCAGTGACCTCCGCGACGCCCTCATCCGCATCGGCGGCAAGGATCCCGTGGTCACCCACGCTGCCACCGTCCTGCTCCAGGAGATTGCATCCATCAGCCCGTCCAACGTCTTCCCTGGCCTCGCCGCGCTCATGCGCCACCCGGATCGCAACGTGCGCCTGCCCGTCCTCCTCTCCATCCGCCGCATGCGCCTGCCCGAGGTCGCCACCTTCCTCGAAGATCCCGATCCCCGCCTCGCCCTCGAAGCCGCCCGCGCGATCCACGACCAAGGCATCACCGCCGCCTACAAGGATCTGATTCCGTACCTCGACACCGGCACACCGAAGGCACCCACCGCCGCCTTCATTGCCGGCAACGACTTCCCGTTCTCCACCACCGAATGGCGTTCGTTCTTCCTGCGCCGTTCCGTCAACGCCGCCTTCCGCCGCGGATCCACCGACGATCTTCCCATCCTTTCCCGCGCCGCCGCCAACGCCGACCTCCCGGAAGTCGTCCGCGTCGAAGCCCTCGACAGCCTCCGCGACTGGGCCACACCTCCAAGACGCGATCGCATCACCGGACTCATCCTTCCCCTCTCCCCCCGCGATCCCGACCCGGCGCGCAACGCGCTCACCGACGCCTGGCGCTCGTGCACAACTCCCGAGTCCGCCGAATCCATCGTCCTCGCCGCGATCGACGCCGCCCGCGCACTCGCGTTGCCGAATCTCGAGGCCCGCCTCACCGCACTTGCCTCCCATCCCTCCGCGTCCGTCCGCAAGGCACTCAACCCACCGAAACCAGCCACGGATCCACGCGACCTCGAAATGGTCGGTGCGAAACCCCACACCCTCGCCGCACTCACCCAGGGCGGTGATGTCGCCCGCGGCCGGAAACTCTTCGCCGAACGCGCCGACTGGGCCTGCCAACGCTGCCACAAGCTCAACGGCGAAGGCGGCGATGTCGGCCCCGACCTCACCGGCATCGGCAAGCGCATGACCCGCGCCCAGATCTTCGAGGCGATCCTCAACCCCAACGGGTCCATCGCCGCCGGTTACGAAACCGTCATCCTCTCCCTCAAGGACGGCGACTCCAAGGTCGGCATCATCGTCTCCGAAGCTAACGGGGTCCTGACCCTCAACTCCCCCGAAGACGGACGCATCGAGATCCCCATCGCCAACATCCGCAGCCGCGAGCGCGCCCCCTCCGCCATGCCCGAAGGCCTCACCGAGATGATCACCCGCGGCGAGATGCGCGACCTGATCGAGGCCCTCGCCCGGCCTTGACCCTTCCTCCAGTTGCAACCAGACGTCGCATATGCGACGTGGCATTGCAAAAAGGCCGTCCAAACCCTCCAAACCATGGGTCATTTGCATCCGCACGTCGCATATGCGACGTGCGGATGCAAATGACGCCCGGAACCCAGCGTCTCGCAGGGGCCACTTCCCGCGGCCATTTCCCAGCCGCCATTTCCCAACCGATATCGCGCCCGGTCCCGAACTCCTCGTCTGCCGGCCGTCCACTTCCATCCGCTTCCCAGAGGCGACGAGGACGTCGCCGCCCCGTTCAGGAACCGGGGCAGGACGTCCTCGATGACTTCCCCCAACCAACGCCGACCGCGTGACTCAGGATCTCACGCGAAGTCGTGTTCCTCGTCGCGCACCACCAGCACGGGACACGGCGCATGCCGCACGATCTTCTCCGTCACGCTGCCCAGCAGCACGTGCTTCAGCCCCGTGTAGCCATGCGTCGACACGATGATCAGGTCGGTGTCTGACTCCTTCGCGAAGTCGACCACGCCCTGCCACGGTCGACCCGAGATCACCTTCGCCTCCGTCTCCACACCGCCGCCGACGGAACGTCCCAGATCCTCGAGGTGCTTCGTCAACTCGCGCAGTCGCGGCCCTTCCGCATCCGGCGGCAGCAAGGGCACCACGGCGAAGTCCGGCGGGTAACTGAGCGGTTCCACCACATGCAACAGCGTGAGGCGCGCCCCGAATTGCTCCGCAAATGCCTGCGCGTAGTGCAGCGCCTTGCGCGATGGCTCCGAGAAGTCCACCGGAACCAACACCTTCTTCAGGTGGAACCGCACCGGAGCCAACGGCGTCGCCGGTGCCGTCGCATGGCCATGCCCATCCTTTCCGGTGACCACCAGTTTCACGCCGGATTGGCCGGCACCAGGGGTATTGCTCGCATTCATGATCGGTTTTCTTTCCGTGGAGGTTGATGTCGACGTGCGAGGTCACTCGACCCGACGCACACAGTTCACGCTGCCGAAGGGATTCGGGGTGGTCTCGCTGCATTCCGGATCCGGCAGCCAGCGGCCGTCGGCGATGAACAGGTATTCGTAGGTTCCCGGAGGAACCAGGATCTCCTTCTCCCACCGGCCCAGTCCCATGTCGACCATCGGCAGGGTTGTGGGATGCCAATCGTTGAACGTCCCGGCGAGATACACCTCTCGGGCACCGCCCAGATGCACATCGAAAAGCACCGTGCGCGAGGTTTCAGCGGGAACGGGAACAACTGGAACCGTCGTGTCCCCGGCCCCTGTCTCCGGCGGTTTCGTGGCCGCCTTCAGCGAACTCTTCTTGGGTTTCATGGCAGTCCTTCTTCCGTCTTCCGTGTTTGTTGAGAACAGAAGGAACCTGCCAACAAATCCCCCCCTGTCTCGCGTGACCTTGCTGAATTCCGACTCTTTCTTGCCGTGCCCGGGGCAAGTTGCCATTGCCCATGCCTCGATCGGGGTGGCGATGTCCACATCGCCGTGGCTATGGCTTTGGAACGGCGACGAGGACGTCGCCACCCCGTTGCACGTGGGGGCAGTGTCCAGATGCGCCCGATGTGCCCCCGCCAAAAAATCCCCCTGTCCTTCCCAACTCCCGCCGTTCAAACTGTCCCTCCACGTTCGTCGAGACTCGTTGTTCCATGTCCAAGATTCATCGCGCACTGCTTTCCGTATCCGACAAGACCGGCCTGGTTGACCTGGCCCGCACCCTCGTCACCGCCGGGGTCGAACTCCTTTCCACCGGCGGCACCGCCAAGGCCATCCGCGACGCCGGCCTCCCCGTGAAGGACATCTCGGAACACACCGGTTTCCCCGAGATGCTCGACGGACGCGTGAAGACCCTCCACCCGCTCGTGCACGGCGGCCTCCTCTATCTCCGCGGCAACGCCGAACACGAACGCACCGTTGCCGAACACGGCATCGCTCCCATCGACCTCGTGGTCGTGAACCTTTACCCCTTCGAGGCCACGGTCGCCAAACCGGGCGTCACCCTCCACGACGCCATCGAGAACATCGACATCGGCGGCCCCTCCATGCTCCGGAGCGCGGCCAAGAACCACGAATCCGTCACCGTGATCGTGGATCCCGCGGACTACGCCACCGTTGCCGAACACATCCGCACCCAGGGCAACACCACCCTCGAACTCCGCCGCAACCTTGCCGCCAAGGTCTACGCCCGGACCGCCGCCTACGACGCCGCCATTGCCGCCCATCTCACCCGCGCCTTCACGCCGGCCATCGAGCACGTTCCCGTCCTCTCCGTCGGTGCCCCCCTCGTCCAACCCCTCCGGTACGGCGAGAACCCCCACCAACGCGCCGCCCTTTACGGCAAGTTCCGGGATTACTTCGCCCAACTCCACGGCAAGGAACTTTCGTACAACAACATTCTCGACCTCACCGCCGCCGCAGCGTTGATCGGAGAATTCCCGGCGAACGATCCCACCCTCGCCATCCTCAAGCACACCAACCCGTGCGGTGTCGGCCGGGGCACTTCCCTCCGCGAAGCCTGGGACCGTGCCTATGCCACCGACCGCCAGGCACCGTTCGGCGGAATCATCGCGGTCAACCAGACCCTCGACCTGCCCTGCGCCGAGGCCATCGCCGAGATCTTCAGCGAGGTCATCGTCGCGCCGGACTTCACTCCCGAAGCCCTCGCCCTCCTCCAGCAGAAGAAGAACCTGCGTCTCCTCAAGGTCCTCAAGAATCCCTCACAGAGCGCCCCCGTGGACGTCCGGTCCGTTGGCGCCGAGTCCTGGCTCCTGCAGGAGCGCGACCTCCGCGTGACCACAGCTGCCGATCTCAAGGTGGTGACCAAGCGCGCGCCAACCCCGTCCGAACTCGAAGCCCTGCTGTTCGGCTGGCATGTCGTGAAGCACGTGAAATCCAACGCCATCGTCTACGCCAACGCTACCCAGACCCTCGGTATCGGTGCCGGCCAGATGAGCCGG
>JBIKWS010000226.1:0-6266 GCA_044356195.1 Cyanophyceae cyanobacterium | reverse complement strand
GCTCTCGGGGCGGTCCAAGGACTTCAGGCTGGAGCCGCGCGACATCGTGTATGTCGCCAGCAAGCCGTGGGCGCGGGCGGAGGAGTTGCTGGACATGGCGACCTCCGGATTCATCCAGGCGATGGTGACCGTCTGGACAGGCGGCAACATCGGGCCGTTCATCACCCAACCGATCCTGCCGTCGATCAAGTGAGGTTGCATGAAGACGCTGCCCTATCTGCTGTTGCTGATGTTGGTCGTGGCGGCCTGCCGCGTCACCGGGCCGAAGTTCGATGCGCGGTACGAGACGCTGGTCGCGTTGACAAACCTCGTGTCGATATCGAACCGCGTTTCGAGCGAGATGCTGTTGCCGCCGAAGGATCCGTTCCGGCTGGGACCAGGAGACCGGATCGAGGTGGAGATCCTCGGGGAAACCGGATCGCGGACATCCGTCGGCGTCGGACCGGACGGGATGATCTACTACGACCTCGCAGACGGGATCGACGTCTGGGGAAGCACGGTGGGGGAGACGAAGGCGCTGCTGGAGAAACGGCTCGCACCGTACTATCGCGAGCCGCGGGTGACGGTGTCGCTGAAGGACGTGAAGAGCCGTCGGGTGTGGGTGCTGGGTCGCTTGAACAACTCGGGGGTGTATTCGCTGGCGGAGCCGATGACCGTGATCGAGGCCGTGTCGCGGGCCGGTGGGTTGTTCGTGCCCAGGTTCACGGGGACCACGGAGGAACTGGCGGACCTCGAGCACAGCTTCCTGATCCGGAACGGCGAGATGATGCCGGTGAATTTCATGTCGCTGCTGCGGAAGGGCGACATGAGCCAGAACATCTATCTTCAACCGGACGACTTCCTTTACCTGCCGTCGGCGTTGTCGCAGGAGGTGTACGTGCTGGGGATGGTCCGCGCACCGCGGCCGCTGGGCTTCTCGGAATCGATGACCCTGGGCACTGCCATCGCAAAGGCGCTGGGACCGGCTCAGGGAGCCTTCCTGCGAGAGGTCGTCATCGTGCGCGGAGCCCTGGCGGAACCGCGCGTCGCGCTGGTGAACTACCAGGCCATCATGCTCGGCCAGGCCCCCGACGTCCTGCTGGAGCCCCGTGACATCGTCTACGTCCCGGAGAAGCCCTATAAGTATCCGGAGAAATACGCGAAGATGGCCGTCGATACCTTCGTGCGGACCGCCGCGGCGAACGAGGGCGGCCGCGCCGGATCCAGGCAGTTCCAGTCGATCCAGCCCAACGCACCGATCCAGATCGGGCCTTGATCTCCGGGTTCACCGCTTCGGCCCCGGCCACCACCGGTCCATCGACCGCACCATCTGCCGCATGCGACGCGACTGCGTCGCCGCGAGGTTCACGGTCTCGGAGGGATCGTCTTTGATCCGATAAATCTCCATCGCCCCGCCCGGCTCGTTCACTGGATCGGGCACGATCAGCTTCCAACCGTCCCGCACCATCCAACGCCAGCGCAGGCCGCGCTCGGGAAAGTCGAGGTCCGGTATGTCATGGGTGAAACAGGCACCGAAGACGGCATCGCGGGATTTCACCGAGCGGTCGTTGAGGAGGTCGATGCCCGGCGTGTCCTTGGGCACTGGCACCCCGGCCAACTTCAGCAGCGTCGGGAACAGGTCGATCGAGCTGACCGGATGCTCGATCGCACGAGGCGCTATCCGGCCCGGCCAGCGGATCAGGATCGGCGTGCGCAGGCCGCCGTCGTAAGGGGATTGCTTGGACTTCGGCGCGTATCGCGGGTTGTCGGGAGACTGGATCCAGCCGTTGTCGGTGACATAGACGATGACGGTATTGGAGGCCGCGCCGCGGCGTTCGAGATCGGCGAGGAGTTGGCCGCAGGTTTCGTCGAACCATTCCACCATCGCGCGGTAGCGTGCGATGTGGAGGGTGGGGGCGTTGGTGCGATGGCGGGCGAGGAAGCGTTCGGGCGGCGTGTGGGGATCGTGCGGCATCATGGGGGCATACCAAACGAACCACGGCACACCTGCGCTCGTGGCTTCGTCGACGAAGTCGTGGATGGGCTGGAGTGTTTCGCGACCGATGCGCAGTCCTTCGTCGCCGTGCCGGCCGACGCCCGCCTGTTCGCCACGCGTCATTCCATGCGTGAATCCGCCGTGACTGAAGTGTCCCTGCCACCACTTGCCGGATTGGAAGGAACGATACCCGGCGGAGCTCAACAGGCGCGGCAACGCGGGACTGCGGTCCATGCGTTCGTTCAGGCGGGCGCGGCCCATGCGGAATTCCTCCGACTGGTACTTCTGCGCCCCGGTGCGCGATTTCGGGATGGGCGGATCGTTGCCAGTGATGCCGTGCTGGTGCGGGTAACGCCCGGTGAGCAGCGAGGCCAGGCTGGGACAGCAAAGACTGGAGGGAACATACCCGTGGGTAAACCGACGGGATTCGGCCGCAAGCCGGTCGAGGTGCGGCGTGCGGATCTCGCGATGCCCCATGAATCCGTAGTCGGTCCAGGCGTGATCGTCGGAAACGATCATCAGGATGTTCGGGCGTTGGACCGGAGCGGCGGGCGCCGCGGAGACCTTCGCGATCGATGACAGGAGAAGGGCGAGGCCCAACACCCACCGTAACCAGACGGGATTCATGGCGTGAAGGGTGGGGTGGAGAGGGGGGAGTTCCCAGTCGCCAGTTTCCAGTTTCAAAAGCTGGATGCGGTGGCCGCGGAACAGGGCTACGGTGCCCGACGATGGCTTCAAGGATTGGGTCGGGTGGATCAATGGGACCGGTGTCGCTGGGACTCGACGGCGTTGCCCCGGGTGGCGGCAAGCGTCGGCGCGAAGACACGGCGGTAGCGAAGCCTCATGTCGTGCCGCAGCAACAGTCGGCCAATGATCCGCTGTTGAAGGTATCAAAGCCGAAGCCGGCGCGGGAGTCGTTCGCGTTCAAGTTGCGCCCTCGGGACATCAAGGAGCACCTCGATCGCTTCGTGATTCGCCAGGACGAGGCCAAGAAAGTCCTGAGCGTTGCCCTGTGCGATCACTTCCAGCACGTGCGCCTGACCCGCGAAGGGGATACCGCACCGCACTACGTGAAGCAGAACGTCCTGCTGCTCGGACCCACCGGTGTCGGCAAGACGCATCTGATCCGTTCCGCGGCGGAGTTGATCGGGGTGCCGTTCGTGAAGGCGGACGCGACCAAATTTTCGGAAACCGGGTATGTCGGCGGCGATGTCGAGGAACTCATCCGCGACCTGATCCGCCGCGCGAACGGCGAGCTCGACCGTGCGGCCCAGGGCATCGTGTACCTGGACGAGATCGACAAGATCGCTGGTCGCGAGGCGGGCACGCGCGACGTGAGCGGCCGGGGCGTCCAGACGAACCTGCTGAAGTTGATGGAAGATGCCGACGTACCGGTGATGTCGCCGAATGAAGTTCCCCCGCCTGGGACGCCGCGTCCGCGCGAGAACTCCATCAACACCCGACACATCCTGTTCATCGTGAGCGGTGCTTTCGCCGGCATGGAAACGGTGGTCCGCAAACGTCGCGGATCGGCGGTGGACGGCATTTCGACCTCCCAGCTGATCGCGGAGGCAACCACCCAGGACTTCATCGAGTTCGGCTTCGAACCGGAATTCATCGGACGTCTGCCAGTGCGCGTCTCCTGCAAGGGACTGACGGCGGACGACCTTTACCACGTGATGCGGGACAGCGAGAGCAGCCTGTTGCGGCAGTACGAGCGGGCCTTCCGCGCGTACGGCATCGAGGTGAGTTTCAGGGCCGACGGTCTTCGCCAGATCGCCGAACAGGCGGCGGCGGAGAACACCGGCGCGCGCGGTTTGATGACGGTCTGCGAACGGGTCCTCCGGGACTTCAAGTTCGAGCTTCCGTCGACGCGGATCCGGGATCTGATCGTGGATGCCAGCGTCGTGAGCAACCCGGGCGAGGCGCTGGCGCGGCTGTTGCGGGGCCGTCGCCGCAAACCGTCGAAGGCGCGGCCCGCCCCTGCGGCGTAACCAAGGGTCGAATCGGCCGGTCAGGGATCATGCCAGTCCACCACTGCCATGAAATCCATTTCCCTGATCGCGGGTGCCGGAACCCTCCTCGCCCAGACGCTCCTCGGAGCCACCGCCGGCAACTGGCCGCAATGGCGCGGTCCTGCCGCCACGGGCACCGCCGCCGATGCCACCCCTCCCCTCACGTGGAGCGAGACGCAGAACGTGAAGTGGAAGTACCGCATCCCCGGATACGGGACCTCGACGCCGATCATCTGGGGCGATCAGGTCTTCGTGGTCTCGGCGGAGTCGACCGGCAAGAAATCCGACGTGGCCAAGGAACCGCCGAAGGAAGGACCCGCGCCCGGTGCTGGCGCTCCCCCTCCGGGCGGTGGCCCGGAAGGACGTCCGCGCCGCGGTCGTCCGGGTGGCGGCGGTCCGGGTGGACCCGGTGGCGGAGGCGGCATGCGGGGTGAAGCCCCCGACGAAGTGCATCGCTGGGTGGTGCTGAGCCTGGATCGCACCACCGGCAAGGAACAGTGGCGTCAGGTGGTCCGCGAAAGCCTTCCCCACGAAGGTCACCACAAGGACCATGGGTTCGCCTCGTTCTCACCGGTGACCGATGGCGAACGGCTGTACGTGTTCCTGGGTTCCCGCGGGCTCCATTGCCTCGACCTCAAGGGCAAGCTTCTCTGGTCGAAGGATCTCGGCAAGATGCAGACCCGCAATGGCTTCGGTGAGGGCGGGTCGGCCGCCGTGCACGGCGACACCGTGGTGGTGAACTGGGATCACGAGGGCGACGATTTCATCGCGGCCTTCGACACCCGCACCGGTACCGAACGCTGGCGTCAGAAGCGCGACGAACCCACGGGCTGGAGCACGCCGCTCATCGTCGAGGTCGCGGGCAAGCCTCAGGTCGTCGTCAACGCCACCGGAAAGATCCGCGCCTACGACCTCACCGGTGGTTCGGAGGTCTGGTCGTGTTCCGGAATGACAGCCAATGCCATCCCCACACCCGTCGCGGCCAACGGCGTGTTGTTTGCCACCAGTGGGTTTCGCGGTGCGGCATTGATGGCCATCCGACTGGGACGCACGGGGGACCTTTCCGAGGGGGATGCGGTGGTGTGGAAGCATGCCAAGAACACGCCGTACGTGCCCTCTCCGTTGTACGTCGATGACCGCATCTACCTGTACTCCGGGAACAACGCCATGCTGTCGGTCTTCGATGCCAAGTCCGGCCAGGTGCTGATCGACGCCCAGCGCGTCCCCGGGATGAACGGCGTGTACGCCTCTCCGGTCGCGGCCGCGGGCCGGGTGTACCTGTTGGGGCGCGACGGAGCCACGGTGGTGCTGAAGCGCGCGGACCAATTCGAGGTGCTCGCCACCAACAAGCTGGAGGATTCCTTCGATGCCTCACCGGCGATCGTCGGGAAGCAGCTCTTCCTGCGCGGCCACGCGAACCTTTACTGCATCAGCGAGTAACGCCCGGCCACGGTGATCGCCAGCCGCAGGGCGCTGACCATGCTCGACGGATTGGCGATGCCGCGTCCGGCGATGTCGAACGCCGTCCCATGGTCCGGGGACGTGCGCACGAAGGGCAATCCCAGCGTCCAGTTCACGCCGTTGTCGAAGGCCACGAGTTTCAACGGTGCCAACCCCTGGTCGTGATATTGGGCCACGACCGCGTCGAAATCCCCCTGGATCGCCCGGTGAAACAGGGTGTCGGCGGGAAGGGGTCCTTCGACATCCATCCCTTCCGCCCGCGCCCGGATCACAGTCGGGCCGATGATGTCGCGGTCTTCCAACCCCATCAGGCCACCCTCCCCTGCGTGGGGATTGAGACCACAGACCCCGACACGGCAACGGGGCAATGCGAGCCATCGACAGGATTCCGCCGCGAGATCGATGGCCTGGCGGACGGCGTGGGGCTGGATGGCATCCGGAACAGCGCGCAACGGGAGATGGGTCGTGACGAGCGCCACGCGGAGCCATCGGCCGCGATCGTCCTGGCCGAGGAGCATCATGGCGAAGCGCGTGGTCCCAGCGATGGCGGCGATGAACTCCGTCTGTCCGGTGAACCCGGGGTTCCCGGCCTGGACGACGGATTCCTTGCTCAACGGGGCTGTCACCAGACCCTGGAGATGGCCGGCAGCGCAGGCTTCCGCCGCCCGACGGACCCATCGGAGGGCCGCTCCACCCGCGCGCGGATCGCCCGGCGGGAGATTCTCGGGAAGTTCCGCGTCTTCGACCGCGAAAGAAAGGCGGCCTGAAACGGGACTCCCGGATTCCCACGTCGCCTCCGGCAAGGCCGCCAACCG
>JBIKWS010000225.1:0-6333 GCA_044356195.1 Cyanophyceae cyanobacterium | reverse complement strand
ATTTCTCTGGTCCGTGGTTTTGTGAGGGAAAACCACGGAGCAGATCCGCTTATCATTCCAATTCCAGTCCCCACTCCGGGTGCCGACGGGCGCCCAGCAAATCCATGAGCACACCCAATCCACTCGCACCGCAAGGTTCGCTTCTTGAGAAGCACGGCCGCGGCCGCTCGACATTCCAGATCATCAGCTTCATTGGCGCCCTCCATGTGGTGGCGCTGTGCGGCATGCTGTGGATCGGCTGCAAGAAGGACGATCAGGCAGGCACCAGCGGCACCGGTATGGCCGGTGGCACGGGCGGCCTTGATGCGGGCACCACCCCGGGCCTTCCGCCGAGCGACCCTGGCCTTCCCCCCATTGGCGGGGCCGCATACGGCTTGCCCTACACCAACGACCTGCCTGGCACCGTGGGCGGGCCCGTGGCGACCGCCGTTTCGAACCCGCCGATCACCGGGGTCGGCACGTTGCCTCCTCCGGGCACCGGCACGGGGTTGGCTCCGTTGCCGACGGGGAGTGCCTCCGGTGGCGGGTTGCCGCCGGTGGACAACGGTGCGGTCGGATACACGACGGCGACGCTCACGGCGACAAGCGCCGGCGAGTATAAGGTCCAGAGCGGTGACACCGGCACGAAGATCGCCAGCAAGGCCGGCGTGAAGCTGGCCGCGTTGAAGGCCGCGAACCCGGGTGTTGACTGGAACAAGCTCAAGCTGAACCAGACGCTGGTCATTCCCGCACCCACGGCGGCTCCGACGACTCCCGTCGCGCCGACTGGAATTACTTCCGGGGGCGGCGCAGGCACGGCGGTCGAGACCGCCTCGGCTCCGGGCACGACGTACACCGTCCGACCCGGCGACAATGGCATGCGCATCGCCAAGAAGACCGGGGTGACCTGGAAGGCGATCCGCGCCGCCAACGGCCTGACCTCGGACAACATCCGTCCCGGTCAGAAGCTGAAGATCCCGGCCAAGGGTGGCGGTGCGGCGGCGACGCCGTCCGGTGGCACGTCGGGTGGCGGTAGCGCCATTGCGCCGGCTCCGTCCACGCCTTCCGCGACGCCGTTGCCCACCCTTCCTGGCGGGCAGTAATCCCGTGGGTTGATCCCGGAGCGCCCGCCCCCGTCCTCAGGGTGGCGGGCGATCGGGGGGATGTGGGGGGTGTCGCAGTTGGGCGCGGATGGAGTGGTTGGGAATTGGAACTTTCAGGAAGCGCATGAAGACGATCACGACCCTGTTGGTGTTGGCGGTGGGTGCCTTGGTGGCGCTCAGCCTGACCATGCTGGCCAGTGCCACGATGCTGGACTCCAAGCCGGACGAGTCGCTGTTTACCCAGGCGGGAGCCTGCCTGGCCGGCGTCGTCGCGATGGTGGTGATGTCCGCGGTGGATTACCGACGCTGGATGCGGGGCATGTGGTTGGTGTACGGCGGCGCGATGGCGTTGCTGATCCTGGTGCTGTTGATCGGGCACGAGGCCAAGGGCGCGCGGCGCTGGCTTTGGGGAACGCAACCGGCGGAAATCGGGAAGTTCGCGTTGATCCTGGCGTTGGCCTGGTACGGAAGCCGGTACGCGAGCCAGATGAAGGATTTTGGGCGGGGCATTTGCGGCAGCGTGGGGTTGGTGGCGCCGTTGATTGGGTTGGTCCTGCTGGAACCGGACCGGGGAACAGGCGCGTTGATGGTGGCTTTGACGTTGATGCTCCTGCTGCTGGCGGGGGCGCGTTGGTTGTACATCGTGGCTCCGGCCCTCCTGGGCGGGGCCGCCATCGCAGCCATGGTGATCGTCAGTCCCATGGCCCGGGACCGGATTGATGCCTGGATCCACCCGGAGGCCCACCGAGACGGGGCGTCCCACCAGGTGCTGAAGGGACTGTATGCGTTCGCGCAGGGAGGCATCGAGGGGCGTGGGCTCGGTCGTGGCACGCTGAAGTACAACGTTCCGGAGGTGCACACCGATTTCATCCTGCCTGCCGTGGGTGAGGAGTTGGGGCTGACCTTCACGCTGGCGATCGTGGTGGCCTATCTGACGATCCTGATCTGCGGGTTGATGGTGGCGATGCGGGCACCCGATCAGTTCGGGTTGCTGCTGGCGGCGGGGATCACGCTGCTGATCGTGGCCCAGGCCATGATCAACATCGGGGTGGTGACCGCGGTCTTTCCGAACAAGGGCATGCCGCTTCCGTTCGTCAGCCGCGGCGGATCCAACCTCGCCGTCCTGATGACGATGGTCGGGGTTCTGGTCTCGGTGGCGCGGGCGGAACGCTCCGAACCCAATGATTCCAGTCCGACGCCCGAGCCGAGGGGTCGGGGCGGACGCCGGAATCCGTTCTCGTCGGACACCGATTTTGTGGGAGCTGCCTGAGGCCTGCGATGACACGACCCATCCATGTAGCGATCGCGTGCGGGGGGACCGGGGGACACCTGTTCCCGGGGTTGGCCGTGGGGCGGGCCTTGGCCCGGCGCGGTGGCCGGGCGACCCTGCTCATTTCCACCAAGGAGGTGGATCGGCAGGCGGTGAAGGATGTGTCCGACCTGCGTGTGGTGACCTTGCCGGCTGTGGGTTTGCAGGGGCGGAATCACCTGGGATTTGCGTGGTCGTTTGCCCGCTCGGTCCATGCCGCGCGGGCGCTGTTCCGGCGGGATCCACCGGAGATCGTGCTGGCCATGGGGGGCTTTACCAGCGCCCCGCCGATCCTCGCAGCGCGGTTGGCCGGCAAGTTCACGGCGATCCATGAATCCAACACGATTCCGGGTCGTGCGAATCGTTGGTTGGCCCGCTGGGTGAGCCAGGCTTTTGTTGGATTCGAGGAGGCTGCGGCCCGTCTGGGGACGACCCGGACGGAGGTGACCGGGACACCGGTGCGCGGGACATTCGTGCCACGGGATCCTGCCGCGGCGCGCGTGGCGCTGGGGTTGGCACCCGAGCGGTCGGTGGTGGCGATTCTGGGCGGGAGCCAGGGGGCCTCCGGACTGAACGACGCGATCCGGGCCGCGTTGCCCGCGATGGCGCGGCATTGGCCGGAAATCCAGTTCGTGCATCTGGCCGGACCGAACGATGTGGCGGCCCTGGAGGCGGCCTACGCAGCGGCCGGACTTCCGGCGGTGGTGCTTTCCTTCTGTGACCGCGTGGACGAGGTCCTGGCGGCGGCGACCGTGGCGATTGCCCGCTCCGGGGCTTCGACCCTGGCTGAGTTTGCGGCGATGGGTGTCCCGTCCATCCTCGTGCCGTTCCCGGCGGCGGTGGACGACCATCAACGGCACAATGCCGAAGCGTTCGTCCGCGCGGGTGCTGCACGGTGTGTCGCGCAGCGGGATGCGCAGCCACGGGTGCTGTGTGACGTGCTGGGGGATCTGCTCGAAGCGGGACCGGCGCGGACCCAGATGGCCGCGGCCGCGGCGAGGCTTCACCGCCCGGATTCGGCGGACGTCATCGCCGAGCGGTTGCTTGGGATTGCGGCAGGACCGTTCGCTGCGCGTGCGATTGGCTCCCGCCCGGTTTCCCGCTCCATTCCTGTCGCCCAGGAAGTCCACCGTTCCATGCCGGCGGCTGCCGTTCGGAACGCTTCGACCCCATGAATGCCCTGAAACTCAGCTCCGAAGCGCTGGCACCCGCCGAGATCGGGCGCATCGAACTTTCGATGCGGGTGTCTGACCTGCACACGGACCTCCAGAGCGAGCTTTCGCCCGAAACGAACCTGCGCCGGGACGAGTCGCTGGCGCGCCGGACGACCTTGCGGGTGGGTGGACCGGCAGACCTGTATGTGGAGCCAGTCACTGAAGCAGACCTGACAACCGCTTTGCAGTTTGCCCGTGTGCACCGGGTGCCCGTCTTCTTCCTGGGACGCGGTTCCAACCTGCTCGTGCGGGACGGAGGCATCCGGGGATTGGTGGTGGGTCTTGGGCACGCGGGACTGGCGGGAATTGCCGTGGATGGAGACCGGTTGCGCGTCGGTGCAGGCGCCTCGCTCAAGTTGGTGGCGAACGCCGCGCGCGACGCGGGACTCTCCGGGATGGAATTCCTCGAAGGCATTCCGGGAAGCGTCGGCGGGGCGCTCCGGATGAATGCCGGGGCGATGGGCGGATGGATCTTCGATCTGGTGGAATCGCTGCGTTACCTCGACGTGAACGGCGAACCGCATGAAATTGCAGGGGCGGAAGCGGGCGCCCGGTACCGGGGATGCCCGCTGCTCGTGAAGCAGGTGGCTGTCTCGGCGGTGCTGCGGGGAGCTCCGTCGGAACGCCAGGCCATCCTCGACAAGATGGCCGAGAGCAATCGCAAGCGCTGGAGCAGCCAACCACGGCAGCCGAGCGCTGGATGCACGTTCAAGAATCCGCGCCAGGACCTGCCGGCAGGGCGCCTCATCGATGAGTTGGGGCTGAAGGGGACGCGGGTTGGGCAGGCGATGGTTTCCGATATCCACGCGAACTTCTTCGTGAATTTGGGCCAGGCGACCGCCACGGACGTGCTGCGCCTGATCGAGTTGATCCGGTTGCGGGTGCGCGAGGCGCGGGGCATCGAGCTGGACCCGGAAGTTGAGATCGTCGGAGAGGATCTGGTTTCCCCATGAACACGAAACACGTCATCACGGTTCTGCGCGGAGGTCCTTCGGCCGAGAGGGAGGTTTCCTTGCGCTCTGGGGCGGCGGTGGCCCGCGCACTGGCTTCGCTGGGCTACATCGTGCACGAGGTGGATCCGGTGCCGGGGAAATTGGTGATTCCCGCGGGAACGACCGTTGTGTTCCTCGCGTTGCATGGAACCTACGGCGAGGACGGGCAGGTGCAGGCGGAGTTGGAGGCGCTGGGATTGCCGTACACGGGATGCGGCGTCGAGGCTTCGAGGATCAGCTTCGACAAGGTGCTGACCAAGGAGCGGTGCCGTGCTGCCGGTGTGCCCACGGCGCGTTCGCAGATCTTTTTCAGGGCGGATGAAGCCTTTCCCCCGGGTTGGGTGCCCCCGGTCGTGCTCAAGCCGGTGCGCCAGGGCAGCAGCGTGGGGCTTGAGTTTGTCGATTCCGTCGAAGCGTTCCCGTCCTCGCTGGCGTCCTCGCTGGCGCACGGTTCCGAGGTCTTGATGGAGGAGCGCATCGTGGGGCGCGAGACAACGGTCGGGATCCTGGAGGGAGTCGCCCTCCCGATTGTCGAGGTGCGGCCGAAGGCGGGCAGTTACGACTACCGGAACAAGTACACGCCTGGGGCGACGGAATACTTCTGCCCGGCGGACTTTTCCCCGGCGGTGACGGAGGCGATCCAGAAGGCGGCGCTGGGGGCGTTTCACGCGGTCGGTGGGCGGGACTACGCGCGTGTGGACGTGATGGTCCGAGCAGACGGGAGCCCGGTGGTTCTGGAAGTGAACACCCTTCCGGGAATGACCGAGACCAGCCTGCTTCCGAAGGCGGCGGCCGCGGCCGGAATGAACTTTCCACAGCTTTGCGAGCGCCTCGCGCTCCTGGCACTCCAACACAAGGCCTGAACATGTTTGGATTCTCAAAGCCCAGCCGGAACCGCCGTCAGGAGCGGGGATTCCAGCTCGACGTCAAGCTGCGCAACGAGGTGGCCCAACGGGGCCATCGGCGTGGATGGGTCCGGTTCATCGCCCGGTTGATGATCTTCGCGTTGCTGCTGGGGGGCGGGTACGGCGGCGTGGTTTTCGCCCGTCACCAGTGGCTGCATCGCGTGGACGCGCTGGCATTGCGCAAGCTGCCGGTGCAGACCGACGGCGTGCTCTCAGAGCGGGAGATCATCGGGCAGGCGGGATTGAGGCTGGGATTGAACACCTTCGCCATCGACCTTCCGACCGTCCGGGCCCGGTTGCTGCGGCACCCGCGGATCGCGGTGGCCGAAGTGCACCGCGAATTGCCGGACACAATCCGGTTGCACATCCGGGAGCGGTTCCCGGTGGCGCGTGTGAAGGCGGTGAACCAGCCGGGATTCGAGTTGTCCTACCTGCTGGATGAAACGGGGAACGTGATGCTGCCCTTCGTCCGGGGGCAGGTACCGGCGGATTCGCTGGAGGCGGAGGCGGCGCTGCCGCTGCTCGTGGGCGTGCCCAACGCGCCGTTCGTGGTTGGCCGCCCGATGGGCGATCCCCAGATCCTCGCGGCATTGCGGTTCCTCGCCTCCTTCGAGGAAGCCACGATGGCGGGGTTGACGGACATCGTCAGCGTGGATGTGGGACGGCCGCAGGAGATCGACGTGCAGACGGTGCTGGGGTCGAAGGTAACCTTCGGGATCCGGGATGCGGATCCGCGGTTCGAGACCCAGTTGCGGCACTGGCTGGCGGTCCATCAGGACGCGGCCGGTCGTGGACGCCTGATCGGTACCCTGGATCTTTCGGTGACCAACC
>JBIKWS010000224.1:0-6337 GCA_044356195.1 Cyanophyceae cyanobacterium | reverse complement strand
ATGACGGTTATGCCTCGGATCCTCGTGCGATCGCTGTCGCGGCGGTACGCCCTGACGGGCGTGTGGCCTCCTATAGCAGCCCGGGAGCCTGCATCCTGGTGGGCGGACCCAGCGGGGACCCCCGAGCCGACGGGTCCGAGGATCCCGCCGCTGCGAACCTGACAACCACCGACCGTCGTGGAGCGAGGGGATACAACACCACCTCGGGTGAGGCGGGCGATTACGCGCAGGGGACGTTGGGTTTCAATGGGACGTCCGCCGCAGCGCCCCTCATCTCAGGCGTGGTCGGCTTGATCCTCGGTGCACAACCCGAACTCGGCTACCGGGATGTCCAACAGATCCTGGCACTGTCTGCGCGACATTGGGATCTGACCGACCCGCACATGGTGACCAATGGCGCTGGATTGGTGGTCAGCCCGAATCTTGGGTTTGGGGTGCCGGATGCAGGCGTTGCCGTGGCACTCGCGAAGCACTGGAAGAATCGGCCAGCAAAACGACGGGTGCGGGTTGTGCGCAACTCGTCTGTGGCCATTCCTGACGACGCTTTCCGTGTGCTGACCACGGGTACTGGAATTCCCACAAACCTTCGGAATTTCCGGGTCCTACCTTCCTTGGGCGCCTATCCGAACGGGGGGACGATCACCATGCCGCTCATTTACGTAGGACGTGGGCAGACGAACCTTCCGGCTTCTGTTGCCGGCCGCGCCGTGTTGATTGCGGGTGGCGTCAATACCTACGCCGACAAGATCCAGCGCGCGGCAAGGGCAGGTGCCCTCCTCGCGATCATCCATGGCAACGCGAACGGGACCGATCTGGAGATCATGGAGGGTACCCTGTACGCCCCCATTCCGGCCGTGTACGCCAGCCAGACGGACGGCGAAACCCTCGCGCGGTTGATCGGAGCAAGGACCAATGTCACTGCGCGGATTTCGGCCAGTGTGGCCGCGGTCAGCTTCACGGTATCTGACGTGATGGCCTGCGAACATGTCGGCGTCCGGTTGCGCACAACCCATTCCAGCCGGGGTGACCTACGGATCAGCCTCGTATCGCCGAAGGGCACGCGGACGGTCCTGCAGAGCCTCAACGAAGATTTCTTTCAAGGCCCTGTGGATTGGACCTATTGGAGCACACAGTTCCTGATGGAACCTTCCAAGGGTGTCTGGCGTCTCGAAGTCGCCGACCTGCGGGCAGAGGATTCCGGGTCCATCATCGGAGCGGAATTGCTGATTGATGGTGCCAATATCAGCGATGAGGACGGCGACGGGTTGGACGACGAGTGGGAGCGTCGTTGGTTCAGCGGATTGGATCGCGGCCCTGGCGACGATGTGGATGGAGACGGGTTGGATCTGGTCCGGGAGCAGCACCTTGACCTCTCGCCGGTCGATGGGAATCCCTTGTTCCCGGCGCAGGTGGCGATCGTCGACAACGTGGCCGTGCGCGCGACCTTTCCGACGCCTCTCCGGAAGCAGCACATCCTCGAATACTGGAATACGCTGGGTGGAACTCCGGTGGTTTATACCAACGGTCCGGGTCGATTGGGTTGGTCCGAGATCATGTTGCCGCTGGAGGCGAGGAACGAGCGATGGTTTGGGATCCGTCCTGTGGAGTGAGGGAATGTTCGCCGCGATGACCATGGTTGTTGAAAGCCTGCTGCAGCCGCTTTGTTGGGCATTTCTGGGCCTCTTTGGGATTGGGATCTCGAACCTCTGGAATGGTCAGCGGCGGACGGGGCTTGCTGCCCTTGGGATTGGGCTGGCGGTCTGGGGAGTCGGCGCGACCCCGCTTGCCCGGTGGCTGATCTCCGGAATGGAAGCCCCCTACGTGCATGGCAGCCGTCAGGTGCCGACCGCAGATGCGGTGGTGATGCTGGGAGGAACGCATGACTATTCCACGTTGACGGTACTGCCGTTCAACATTGGTGAGGCGGCCGATCGACCCTTGATTGCTCTTGAGCTCATGAGGCTGGGAAAGGCACCCACGCTGGTGCTTGGAGGTGTCGGGGTCTCGATTGGAGGAGGCCCCGCCTTTGCCGATGGCGAGATGCTGGCGGTGTGGATGCGGGGTTGGGGAATTCCCCGGGGACGATTGGTGGTGCTCGGGCCGAGCAGGAACACACGGGACGAGGCGGTGCAAGTAGCCGCGATGGCGAGGTCCAACGGTTGGCGCAGGATCATTCTGGTCACAAGTGGCTACCACTTGAAGCGAGGGGAAGCCGCAATGCGGAAGGCAGGGGTGCCGGAGATTCACCCGGTGGGCGCAGAGTTTTCCGGGTTTGTATCCACGGGGGGGGCGGGACAGTGGTTGATCCTGCCCGATGGCGAGCGGCTACGCTTGTTCGCCCGGTGGACCCACGAGCAATTGGGCTGGTGGTATTATCGATGGAAGGGGTGGGCCTGACTCCGGATTTGACACAAGGACCCCATCCTCCGCCCAATCGCCGTCCTATGAGTCAGCTTGCGCAGCAGATTGCAGTCGTCACCGGAGCAGGGCGTGGAATCGGTCGGGCCATTGCGCTCCGGTTTGCCGAAGCGGGCGCGGATGTGGTCTGCGTGTCCCGGACGGTCGAGAACTCCGAGAAGGTGGCGGGTGAGGTGAGGGCTTTGGGCCGGCGCGCGTGGGCCTTCGCGGTCGATGTCTCGGATGCCGGTCAAGTGACGACCGCCGCAGAGCGCATCCTTTCGGAAACGGGGCGCGTCGACATCCTGGTCAACAACGCGGGTGTGACGCGCGATGGGCTCCTGATGCGGATGAGCGAGGCAGATTGGGACGCAGTGCTGGGGACAAACCTCCGCGGAGCCTTCGTGTTCACCAAGGCGTTTACGCGTTCCCTGCTCAAGCAACGATCGGGTCGGATCATCAATATTGCTTCGGTCATCGGCTTGATGGGCAATGCCGGGCAGTGCAATTACGCAGCGAGCAAGGCGGGCTTGATCGGCTTCACGAAATCCGTTGCACGGGAGTTGGGATCGCGGGGTATCACGTGCAATGCGATCGCTCCGGGATTCATCGAAACGGACATGACCTCAGCCCTCAACGACGAGCAGCGAACCGGATTGCTGAAGCAGATTCCGCTGGGCGGATTTGGCCGTGGAGAGGACATCGCGGAGGCCGCCTTGTACCTCGCGGGACCCGGCGGACGCTACGTCACGGGGCAGGTTCTGGTGGTCGATGGGGGAATGGTCATGTGATGGAAGCTAAATTTTGCATTGGAAGAGGGCTTGACGCTACCCACCCCCACGCCTAGACAGGCCACGTAAATAACAACTGGAAGCACCATGGCTGAAAAATCCATTGAGCAACGCATCAAGGACATCATCGTCGAACAGCTCGGCGTGAATGCGGACCAGGTCACTCCCGAAGCCAAGTTCATCGAGGACCTCGGTGCCGATTCGCTCGACACCGTGGAACTAGTGATGGCGTTGGAAGAGGAGTTTGGCCATGAGATCCCCGACGAAGAGGCCGAGAAATTGGCCAGCGTCGGAGATGTCATCCGCTACATCGAAGAAGTGCAGAGCAAGTAAGCTGCAAACCGCGCAGAGGGGCAGCCCGGCTTCGGGCTGCCCTTTTGCTTTTCCATGATCGCAGTCGGTTTCGCCGGGTTGAATTGCCGGGACGGCCAATTCCGGTGGTGAAGATCGTGGATTTTGTTTTCGCCGTCGCTCCGGCATAACAGGCATCCTGCAATCGATATGGGCAGCAATTGGTCTGACCGCCGTGTGGTCGTTACCGGCTTGGGTTGTGTTTCCTCCTTGGGCACCGACGCGGACACCGTCTGGCGCAATGTCCTCGCCGGGAAATGCGGCATTGATCGTGTCACGCGGTTCGACATTACCGGATACGACTGTCAGATCGCTGCCGAGGTTCGGGACTTTGATCCAACCCCTGGATTTCCCGACCGCAAGGAAGTGCGCCGCACGGATCGCTTCACCCACTTCGGCGTTTACGCTGGCTGGGGGGCGTTGAAGGATTCCGGACTGGAGTTGGAAAAGGAGAATCTGGACGAGATCGGGGTTTTCCTGGGGTCCGGCATCGGTGGCCTGGAAACCACTGAGGAAGAACACAAGACCCTGCTCGCAAAGGGGCCGAGCCGCGTGTCTCCATTCATGATCCCGATGCTGATCCTGAACATGGCTTCAGGTCTCTTCGCGCTCTACCACAAGTTCCGCGGTCCGAACTTCGCGACCTGCTCCGCCTGTGCGACGAGCAATCATGCCATCGGGGAGGCGTGGGCAACGATCAAACGAGGTGATGCCGCCGTCATGTTCGCCGGTGGTACCGAAGCGACGATTGTTCCCCTCGGAATGAGCGGCTTCGCCAAGATGCGGGCCATGAGTACCCGCAACGACGATCCCAAACGTTCCAGTCGACCTTTTGACCGGGACCGGGATGGGTTCGTGATGGGCGAAGGCGGGGCTGTTCTCGTCCTGGAAGAATTGGAGCACGCGAAGAAGCGCGGTGCCCGGATCTATTGCGAGTTGCTGGGCTACGGCAACACCTGCGACGCCAATCACATGACTTCACCGGATCCGGAAGGCTCCGGAGCGGCCCGGGCGATCCAGATGGGCCTGCGCCACGCGGGGCTCAATCCGGACCAGGTCGACTACGTCAACGCCCACGCAACCTCCACGCCCGCGGGGGATATGTGCGAGGTGCGGGCGATCGAGCGGGTGTTTGGCGACCACGCGAAGAAGTTGGCGGTCAGTTCCACCAAGGGTGCCACCGGGCACATGCTCGGGGCCGCGGGCGGCATCGAAAGCGTGATCTGCTGCAAGGCCATCGAAGCCCAGGTCGCACCGCCGACCCTCAACCTCGACAACCCGGATCCCAACTGCACCTTGAATTGCGTGCCGCACACGCCGCAGGAACGCCGCATCGACGTGTTCCTCAACAACTCCTTCGGCTTCGGTGGTCACAACTCCATCCTGATCGGCCGTCGGTTTCAGGGCTGAGGTCCTGCCGCCCTCTGGAATCAGGTTTCGACGCCTCGGACGCGGTTCTGGTCGGTGCCTCAGGCCCAGCCTGAGGGGCGGGTCGATGAGCGCTTCTGCCGGCCTTTACGAGCGCTCGGCCTTGCTTGGTTTTGCGTTTGCGGGCTTGGCGCTGGGTTTTCCTGACTTGGACTCCTTCGATGTGCTCGAGGCTTTGGCCGGAGTTGCCTTCTTTGTTGTTTGCCTGGCCTTCGCTTCGGCGGATGCCTTGCTCGAAGTGGATCGGATATTGGCCTCGTAATGCTCCACGTAGGCCTTTGCGGTGACGCGACGAAGCAAGCCTGCGACCACGTCCAGAGGCACATCTTCGATCCGGCGGAAGCGAACACAGCAGCGACCCATGTCCAATTTGTGCCCGGATTTGGCCCATTCTGTCGAAAACCACTTCAGGTCCGCTGACTCGGAGTAGAGACACATCAGGTAGAGCGAGAGATGGTTCTTCTGTGAGGCCAGGCCAGCGAAGGGCAGAGGCTGCTTCGGGTCGCAATGGTAGCCGGCTGGATAGACGCGATGAGGCAGGTAATAGCCGATCATCCCGTACTGCATGCCTTCCTCGAAGAGCGGATCCATGTTTGCCGCAAAAACCTTGCGGAGGCTCTCGAGGGCGTTGCGGCGATCGTCCGGAAGGGAAGCGAGGTATTCAGGAACCGCGGAGGCCTTGCTTTGCATGGTCGGTTTCGAATACCCGGATCACGGGCACGCCGCAATGGGGCAGGCGGGGGGCTATCGGGGATTGGAGGGTGGTTTGGACTTCAGATGGACATCGAACCACGCCGCCAGGTGGCGGACATCCAAAGGCATCGTCAGCCATCCGTGCTTCCCACCCGGGTGATAGACGATCTCGACGGTGCGCCCGAGCGCCTGCGAGGCCTTCTGGAAACGCTCGGACTGCTCCGGTGGGGTCAACGTGTCCGCTGTCCCGTGGTAGATCAGCACTGGGGGTTGGGACGTGTGGACGTAATACAGCGGTGACAGAGCCCGTCCGATGTTCGTCCATGCGACGAGGTTGGTGACTGTGGGGCCGAAGGCCTTGGTGAACGACTTCGGGGGGCCGCCGTCGTGCAGGTTTTCCGTCGATGTGCCGAGATCGATGAGGTCCGTGACCGGGTAGAAGATTGCTACTGCCTGAACGGCGCTGCTGGCCCGGTCGATGGGGTCGGGGGCATCCTTCGGCCCCGGACCTCCTCGGGTCGCGAGCATCAGGCTGAGGTGGCCGCCTGCGGAGCCGCCGATCACGCCGAGGCGATCCGGGTCGATCCCGTAGGTCGAAGCGTTGTGGCGGACATGGCGGATCCCGCGTTGGACATCCTCGAAGATCTCCTGGACGGAAGACTTGGGTTGGGAAACGT
>JBIKWS010000002.1:0-21516 GCA_044356195.1 Cyanophyceae cyanobacterium | reverse complement strand
GATGGGGACGGAAAGGCACTGGACCATCAGGCTGGTCAGCTGGGCTCCCAGCCGGGGCAAGGCGATGAAGATGGCGGTGTCGCAGATGCCGAACCCGATCAGGCCGCTCACGAGGAACCATCCGAGGGACGGGCCGGAGAACCCGGCACCCCATCCATGGGCGTAGATTCCGAGGAGGAACGTGGCCAGAAGGATGCGGACCAGACTGGCGTTGTTGGGGCCGAGGTGGTGGATGGATTGGCGTGCCGCCACCGAGGAGGTGGCGAACAGGCCCATCGCGAGAAGGGCGGGAAGCATGGGGACGGCCTCAGAGGAGGCTGGCGTGCTGTCCGGCGGCGGTGGTCAGGCGTCGCATCCGCTTCACCGCGGCCGTGAGGCTGGGTTTTCCAAAGAGGGCGGTGCCGGCCACGAAGGTGTCGGCTCCTGCGCGGGCGCATTCGACGGCGGTGGTGTCATTGATGCCGCCGTCGACCTCGATGCGATACTTGAGTCCGAGTTGGCGGCGCCAGGTCTCGACCTGCTGGATCTTGGGGACGCATTCCTCGATGAAGGGTTGGCCGCCGAAGCCTGGATTGACGGTCATGATCAGGACGAGGTCGACCTTGGAGAGGTAGGGCTTCACCTCCGCGATGTGCGTGGGTGGATTCACGGCGATGCCCACCTTCTTGCCCAGCGACCGGATCTTCCAGAGCAGGGGGGTGACCTGGGCCCCGAGTTCGACGTGGATGGTGATGCTGTCCGCACCGGCGGCGGCGAAGGGTTCGAGCAGGATCTCCGGTTTCGAGCACATGAGGTGCACGTCGAGGGTGCGCTCGAAGTGGGGGCGCACGGCTTTCACGACCTGCGGGCCGAAGGAAATGTTGGGCACGAAATGCCCATCCATGATGTCGAGGTGCAGCCACTCGGCCCCCGAACGATGAGCCCGGGCGGCGTCGTGGCCGAATCGGGCGAAATCGGAGGCGAGGAGGGACGGCGCAATGATCACGGCTTGCGAGGGTACCGACGGCTGGCCGGCGCTCCAGTCGGAAATCCATGCATCCAATGGCTGAACTGGATCGTTGGGAGGATGTAGCGCACATCGGGTCCGTGGACAGACGCGGGCCCAATCACCACTCATGAAGTCAGCTGGTCATCCAGAACCCGCCCAATGCCGGAACGCTCGTCACCGTGGGATCGCTGGGCGTGGATACTTCCGCCCTGGCGGCCTTCGATGTGTCCAACACCGGTGAGGTGTTCGCCGCGCTGACCGATCCCAACGAACTCACAACTGGCCTGTACACCATCAACCTGAGCACGGGTGCGGCCACGTTCCTCGGCGGGATTGGTGGCGGCGCCGCCGTCTACGGCCTGACGGCGGTGCCTGAACCCGAGGAGTACGCGGCGATGGCCGCGGGTGTCCTGGTGCTGTTTGCGGCGTTCCGTCGTCGGCGCAAGGCGGCCTGAAGCAGAGGCTCAAGCCGGTGAAGCCGGCGTTCTCCGCGGGGCGCTGGCACGAAAAAACCGGCCGGTCGACGTGTGTCGAGCGGCCGGTGTGTGAGGGGAGGGACGGACTACTGGCTGAGCCGGTAGAGCGTGGTCGTGGACGGCGTGACCGTGATCTGGTTGTTGGCGGCGCCGCTGACGGTGTTCCACGGGCCGGCCAGCGAGGTCGCGGATTGCAGGGTGAATCCGGTGACGTTGGCGGGCCAGGAAATCAACACGTTGTCGCCGGTGCGGCTGATGGCGAGCGTCGGCATGATTACCTCGCGGGCCTTGAGCGGGTTGGTGAAGTCAACCCACGCGAAGTAGAAGTCGGTGTCGCGCAGCGGGAAGGTGTCGAAGCCGTCATTGCCGGTCTCGACGTGGCGGGCTTCGACGACGAACTTGCCGTTGATGTACTCCCAGGCGAGCACGCCGTCATCGGTGACGCCGTCGACGGGCGAGACGTAGCCCGCGTTCTGGAGGATGAGCATGCCGTCCTTGGCGGTCTTGCCGGGGATGGTGATCTCGTAGCGGCCGGCAGAGGCCCGGGCGACCGTGTAGGTTCCGGCTCCGCCTGCCTTGGTGCCGTTCGCGGCAACCTTTCCGCCGACCAGACCGGGGGCGGTGTAGGGGATGTAGAGGAACGCGAAGTCCGACTGGCCGTCCTCGGCGTAGACCGTGGGGGAGGGTTGTTCGTCATCGATGCGGATGCCGACGTTCCAGGCGGAACCGTCCGTGGCCGGGGCCGCCGTGATGATCGCGCCGCGGTTGGAGGTGGAGTCGTCGGTGGAGATGGTGAACAGCATGCCGTCGGTGGCGGCGTTCACACCGGGGATGCGCAGGGTGGCCTGGCCGCCGTAGACGCCACCGAGGTCGGTCCACTGGACGATTTCAGCGGCGGAGTTCTTGGTGGTGACGCCGCTGGTGAGGGCGGGGCTGTGGCTGGCGTGGGTGCGCCAGACGCCGTTGCCGGAGCCATTGGGGGCGCTGACGTAGCCGGCCATCCATCCGGCCGAGTAGGGGAACCACGCCATGGAGACGTCGATGTTGGCCTCGCGCAGGGCGGCGGGGTTGGCGTCTTCGGGAAGCGTGGCCGTGGTTTCGCCCAGCTTCACGAAGGAGAAGTAGTAGTCCATGTTGCGGAACGCGCCGTCGAAGGTGCTGAAGCCTTTGCGGGAGGCTCCTTCGAAGGTCGGACAATAGACGAAGGCGTGGAATGCAGAGGCACCGTCATTCCAGGACTGCTGCAACTTGCGGACGCTGCCGAGGACGATGCCATCGCGCGGGGACGGAGCCCATGCCTGCGCGGGAGGCGCGGCGGGATCAACCACTGCCCGGTTGTAGTTCGGTCCGTACGCACCCGTGTTCTGGAGGGCCGCGATGGGGTCGCTGGGGCCGATGTTGAAGTCGATGTCGCCCTGATTGTAGCCAGGGGCGGACCACGCGATGGGTCCTTGGCCATCGACGCTCAGGATATAGTTGTCCTTGTTGGCCCCGTTGTAACGGATGGGGCTGCCGTTGGAACCGATGCCATCGGCGGGCAGTTCGATCTTCCAGTTCACGCCGGTGACGGTGGAACCGGGGTAGGTGCCCGGGGCCTTCTCAGCAGCCGGGGCACCATCGACGGTGGCCAGCGGCGGACGCGGGGTGTTGGTGAAATTCTTGTAGGTGGCCGTGGCACGGAGGGTCTGATCCTCGCTCGCGCTGATATGGGCCACGGTGCTGAGGCCGACGTTGACGGTCGCCGGGAAATCCGCGGGATCCACCGTCACGCTGGAAAGCACCGTCCACTCAGTGGCCTTGTTGCTGTAGAAGGTGGTGAAGTGGTTCCCGACACGGCGAACGCGCAGGTAGACTTCAGGGTAGGGTGCCGTGCCACGTGCCGAGGTGCTGCTGGTGGGACGGTCCGGCATGTCGTCGGTGCCGTTGTCGGCCTTCGGACGGTAGATGGATTCGATGGCGTCCTTGGATTCGAGCGGGAGAGCGCTGATCTGGATGTTGGCGGCACCCGGGGTGAGGCCGGCGCGAACCATCAGGCATGCCTTGGCGGAGTCCTGTTGGTTGGGGTCGCCGACGAGGAGGTTCACAACCTGCACCTGGACATCGAAGTCCCCAGTGCGCTCTTCCTGCACGTAGGTGAAGGAGTCGACGCTGTCCCAGGTGTCCCCACCGCCGGCGACGACCGTGAACGATCCGTCGGCGTTGGTGGTCTTGGTGCCGGCGACGGGATTGTTGATGTCGACGAGGGTGAGGTCGGCGCGGGCGGACAAGGCGCCGGCGATGGCGAGGGCCATCAGGGCTGCTGCATTTCGGGAGGTTGGTTTCATGAGAGGACTTATTGGCTCGAGCACGGGAACCATCCGCCATGGGAGGACGCGATGACGCGGTTGGCCTCGGTTAGGAGAGGCCATGCACCGCAGCCGTCGGTCCCAGCGGGATTGGATCCGTGACGCATCGGGATGCGGATTGTTGTGACAAAAGGTCTGCGTGCAACCCTTCTGGAGGTGGACATGGAAAAATGACCGGAATGGCGTAGTTCCGACACGTGGAAGGGAAATGGAGTCTGGATGAATCAATTGCGGTTTGAAGGAACCGTGTGGTCCGGAAACACGCGCAGCCGCGTTGATGAGGATCAACGAGGATGGGCGGATGAGCGGATCCTCACGGCCAGCACGTTTCCTACGGGACGTTGCATGCCGGAGTAGGCCGGATGCCGTGGCCGGTTGAGGACGCGAGCGCCTCGCCAGGAGGATTGCACCACGAGGGTGCTGGAGCTGCCGCCGTCCAGGTTGATGGCCGTCCACGCGCCGAGTCCCTGAAGGATGGCTGCCGTCTCGCGAGGGGTGGCTCCCTCGCTGTATCCGGGTTGGCCGCCGTCAACGACCAGCCAGTACATCCAGCGCTGGTCGGCGGAAATCCCGACGCAGGTGGCGGCGTCCTGTGGGGCTGTTTCGCCTGCGTTGGTGCCGCGCAGAAGGGTTCCCAGGAATCCACCGACGCCAATCCGGGCCAGCGTCGCGCCGGCCCCGCCCTGGAGGAGGTTCCAGGAGCCATTCGTGGATTGCACCAGCGCATCGAGGTTGTTGAGTTTGGGCGACCACTCCTTTCCGTCGCTGATGGCAAGGCCCTGGAGTTTCACGACGGAGCCCGGAAAGATCGCCTCCGGGGTGAAGGGTGTGGCGTTGATGGCCGCCACGGCGTCCAGTCGGCGTAGCCACGTGCTGGGGAACTGTGCGCGCACCGCATGGTCTGGCGCTTCACCGCCGGGACTGACCACCAGTTCGATGTCCGGCGATTGGAGATCAATCCGCACGGCATGGGCCTTCAACAGGCGAGGATTCGAGAACGCCGCCGACGAGACTTCCACTCCTGGAACGACCGGCGTCCAATGCACGAAGGCATTGGTGGGTCCTGCCCAGGATTCGAGAAACCGTGGTCCCCGGAGGCAAAGCCACCTCTGGAGGGCGAACGCCAGGACGGCAAGGAGGCCGGCAATCACGGCCCAGCGGCGGCTCGGGGAGGGCTTCAAACCGCGACGCGTACTCATGAGTTCGCGCAGATATTGTTCCGCGGCGGTGCAAGGGGCGAGTGTGTTTGGGGAGATTCTGGCAGTGGGCCTGAAGTGGCAGCGACGATGGCTGCGGCTTTGCCATGGACCCTGGAGGGTGCCTAGACTCAGTCATGAAGCTGTCGGAGTTGCATCTGGGGATGAAGGTGAGCCATCCGCAATACGGGGATGGAGTGGTAAGGTCGATCAACGAGTACGCTGCGGAGGTCCAGTTCGCGGACGGGCGGAAACCGGTGGATCCGGAGGCGAGCGCGCTGGTTCCCGCGGAGGCGACCGCAGCGCTTTCCGGCGGTAGCCTGCCACTCGCCGAGTTGATCCGTCAGACGGTGGAAGCGGCAGTGGACCGATTGGGGATCGAGAAACCCGACGTGGCGGTGCACGAGCTCGGGAAGCGTTGGCGGGGTGGGAAGCTGCTGTTGCAACCGGGCGAGACCACCACCCAGTCGAAGGAGGTCGAGATCGAGCAGTTCTTCCATAAGCTGGTGATGATGCGGAACCAACTGCGGGTGCTCGAACAGAAGATCAACTCGAGCGAGACCCTGACGTCGGCGGAGAAGTTCGACTGGCAACAGTACATCACCCGTTGCTACGGCTCGATGACCACGTTCAACCTGCTCTTCAAGGACAAGGAATCGTGGTTCTAGGGGGGGCAGGTGGGAGGAGTTGGCCAGATTTAGGGCGGCGTCGGTTTCGAGGGTTGCCGGGCAAGACCGATGCGGTCCCGACAGGCTCGGAAAACTTTTTTGAACGAAGTTGAAACCTTGTGATCCGGGGCGCGTGAGAGGTTTGTGGGGTCGCTCTTAAGTATGTGTGTGGCGGCCCCGACAAGGACTGCGCCAAGGCGGTCACACCGGGGAAGAAGACCCCGGTAGACGGGTGGGGAACCCGCTCTGAACGGGGTGCAAGCCGTTCGGAATCATGCGGTTCGCTGCGTGAGTGCGGGGTGGTCGATGTGCACCGGGAGGTCGGTGGCATGTTGGGCCACCCCGCTTTGCGTTTGCGGGTTTCGTGCAGGCGCGGGGGTTGGCGTGACTCGATCCTTTGTTCCAACGGCCAACACCGGATTCCACGACTTTCAGGGAGTTCCGACCGGGGCTTCGTCCGGCGGCAGCTCCATTTGGAGATCCTTGCGGAGGCTGGCCCGGAGTTCGGCCTTCATCCTTGCGTGAACCGCGCGTTGCTCCGGGGTGAGGACTTCGTCGAGTCGGCGGCCGGAACGGACAATGACCTCCCCGCATTCGCGGAGGGTGCGGCCGAAGATCGATGCGAAGTCCTTTTCGGTCTCGAGGATGATGGTGTGTGCCTTTGGCCGTTGCTCGGGAGTCAGACTCAGCTTTCGGGCGAGCGATTCCTCGGTGTTCGCCGCCCAGTTCTCGAACTGAAGGCTCTTGCGGAACGCCTGACGGATCAGGTGTGCGGTAAGGGTGCTGCCCGCCACGCCTCCGGCGATGAAGACCAGGACGAGTGCGGCAATGAGCTTCCATGGGAGACGGCGTTTCATCGGGTGAGGCGGCTGGCGGCAAATTGCGATGCGGAAATCAGGGACGGGCGTGACGAATCCGGGTAAGCCAGTCGATACAGGAAGGCCGATCCGCAGAGGATCAGGGCGATCGAGGCGAGGGCAGTGGCGAGAAGGAGGTTGTCAGGGAGGATGGCCCACGGGGCTGGGCGCCGTCTTCCGGCGGCTACGGCGCGTGCGGCGAAGCCGGGAGACGGCGGCAGGGGAGGGGGCTCGGATGCGTGGTAACGCCGGAGGAGCTTCTTCAATTGGGGGTCAAGGGGACTCATAAGCGGCCTTCCTTTCGGAGTTGTCCAAAACGGGTGTTCAACTTGCGCCGGGCGCGGAACGCACGGACGCGGATGTAGGTGCTCGACCATCCGGTGTGACGGGCGATTTCCTCGATCGTCCAGTCCTCCATCTCCAACCACCGGATCAGGGCGCGGTCCTGGGGATCGAGGGACAAAAGCAATTCCTCCACCAATTCGGTGGCCGCCATCTGTTCAAGGGTCGATGGCTCCTGGGACGCGCTGGCGTTGAGATGGTCGAGGAGGCCATCGGTCTCTTCGGCCAGGTCCGACATCCGCCACTCAGGGCGGGAGGATTGGGCGCGGATGGCATTCCGGCAGTGGTTTACGGCGATCCGGGAGACCCAGTGTTCGAAGGGGACCGCTCCCCGGTACTGGTCGAGATGCTGGAAGACCTTGGCGAAGATTTCCTGCGCCAGGTCTTCTTCGGAGGCCCGACGGGGCAGGTGGGCATGGACGATCCGCATGACCAACGGGAACAGCAGGCCAACCAGATCGCGGGCGGCATCGTCCTCCAACCGGCGGACGCGGCGGAGCAGCTCCGCCGTGACCATCGGTTCGCCGATGGCCGGCGCCTGCGGCGCGAGCGTCGAATCTGGGCAGGTGCCACTCACGGATGCGGGGCGGTGCGGCGGTTGGTGGATGGCTTGCAGATCATCGGTGGTGGAAAACGTGGTACATGGGGTGACCCAGCGGCGCCGCCTCACATTACAGGAAAGTGGTTGGAATTCCCCTTCGGAGCGGCGTGGCCCTCATTGAACGAACCCTCGCTTGCCTTGAAGGGGGGGATTGGCGGAAGTTCGCTGCTGGACATGGGCAAAAAGGCAATCATCACGGGGATCACTGGGCAGGACGGATCGTATCTTGCCGAGTTGTTGTTGGAAAAGGGGTACGAGGTTCACGGCATCGTGCGCCGACAGAGCAGCACCGTTCGGCCACGATTGGATGCTGTGATGTCGAGGACCGACCTTCCACTGGATCGGTTGCACCTGCACTACGGGGATCTGGCGGACGGAGGCGGACTGGTCCGCCTGGTCGCCAAGGTTCAGCCCGATGAGGTCTACAACCTGGCGGCCCAAAGTCATGTCCGGGTCAGTTTCGATGCGGCGGAGTACACGATGGATGTGACGGCCACGGGATGCCTGCGGTTGCTGGAGGCCATCCGTGACGTCGGCATCAAGCCGCGGTTCTACCAGGCCAGTTCGAGCGAGATGTATGGATTGGTCCGTGAGATTCCCCAGAGTGAGACCACGCCGTTCTACCCGCGCAGTCCGTATGCCTGCGCCAAGGTCTGCGCCTATTGGGCGACGGTGAACTACCGCGAGTCCTACAGCTTGCATGCCTCCAACGGCATCCTGTTCAACCATGAGTCGCCGCGGCGCGGGGAGACCTTCGTCACCCGCAAGATCACCCTGGCGGCGGCGCGCATCAAGCTGGGCCAGCAGAAGCGGCTCGCCCTCGGCAACCTCGAGTCCAAGCGCGACTGGGGATATGCCAAGGAGTACGTCGAAGCCATGTGGCTGATGCTCCAGCAGGCGGAAGGCGACGACTACGTCGTGGCCACCGGCGAGACCCATTCCATCCAGGAATGCCTCGACGTTGCCTTCGGGGCAGTGGGCCTGAACTGGCATGACTACGTCGACATCGATCCCCGCTATTACCGTCCGGCCGAGGTCGACCTCCTGATCGGCGATCCGGCGAAGGCGAAGAAGAAGTTGGGCTGGGTGCCCAAGACCCTTTTCAAGGATCTGATCGAACTGATGGTCGAGGCCGATGTCCGCCTCCTGAAGGATCAGTTGTCCGGCAAGCCGATCCTCTCTTACTGAGCGATCGGTTCGACGCCGACGTTGCGTGTCACGGCCGGTTTGTGGCGGAATGAATGGGTTCCCCACGCCGGCCGTCGTTTGGCGGTTCTCGCGTTCATCCGCAATCGCAACGTTCCCGACATGAAGATTCCATTCGCACTCGTCGCGCTCACGGCCACGGCCGTGGTCTTGCAGGCCGCACCCAAGAAGGTGGTTGTGGTTTCCGCCACCAAGGGTTTCCGCCATTCCTCCATTCCCACCGCTGAAAATGTCATCGCGACCCTGGGCGAAACCAGTGGTGCCTATCAGGTCGTGGACGTTGTCCGCGGCGGACCGGATGGGAAGGATGACGCCGAGGTGGCCTCGAAGCTGACCCTCGAAAAGCTGCGTGGGGTGGACGCGGTGATCTTCGCCAACACAACGGGTGACCTGGCGATCCCCGACAAGGACGGGTTCATGAAGTGGATCGAGTCGGGGCACGCCCTGATCGGGATGCACTCCTGTTCCGACACCTTCCACGGGTATCGACCCTTCATCGACATGCTGGGCGGCGAGTTCCTGACCCACGGCGCGCAGGTGACGGTGGACATGTACAACGAGGATCCGAAGCACCCGGCCAATCGCCATCTGGGCGCAGTCTGGTCGGTGTACGACGAGATCTACGAGTTCAAGAGTTTCCACCGGAACAAGGTCCATGGCCTGCTGACCCTCGACAAACATCCGCAGACGATGGTGCCCGGTGATTATCCGGTTTCCTGGGCCAAGGAGGTCGGGACCGGCGGGAAGGTGTTCTACACCTCGTTGGGCCATCGCGAAGACGTGTGGACCTCACAGATCTTCCAGCAGCACATCCTGGGCGGGATCCTCTGGGGCCTGGGGTTGGAAAAGGGTGACGGGAAGGTGACCGACGTCTCCAACACCCTCTCCGCGGAGGAGGCCAAGGAAGGCTTCAAGCTGATCTTCAACGGTCGGGACATGACCGGATGGAAGTATCGCCGCGAAGACGGCAAGCGCTCCTGGAGCACCCAGAACGGGATGCTCTGCAACGTCCTCGGAAAGGACGAGCACGGCACCGACATCCTCACCGAGGACACCTATCGCGACTTCGTCGTGCGCTACGAATATCAGGTGCCGCCCGGTGCCAATTCCGGCTTCTACCTGCGTGGCCGCCACGAGATCCAGGTGTTCGATGACTTCAAGTCGGGCAAGGCAGAGAAGGGTGGCAATGGTGCCATCTACAATCTGAAGGCACCCACGCTGTTCGCCTCGCGCCGTCCGGGCCAATGGCAGCAGGCCGAGGTGCGCATCGTGGGTCAGAAGATCACCGTCATCCTGAACGGCGTGAAGATCCATGACGCCGTGGAATGCCCCGCCGGGACCGGTGGGCAGTTGGATGACAAGGTGGGAGAACCCGGCCCGATCCTCCTGCAGGGCGATCACGGTTCCGTCGCCTTCCGGAACATCCGGATCCGGAAGCTCTGATCGGATTCAGATGTAGAACATCCGGTCGCGATCGCCGCCCGCATCGAGCAACTGCTGGAAGTTGATGCGGGCGGCTTCGGTTTCGACGGCGGATTGGAGTTGTCGCCAGCCCTGGCGGAGTTCGGCGGGACATTTGGGATCTCCCAGGGCGGGCGAATCGAACAGTGGTCCGTGCACGCAGCGCAGGATGTCCGCCAGCGTGATCTCGACCGGGGGACGGGACAGTTGGTAACCGCCTTCCTTGCCTCGGATGCTGCGGACGATCTGGTGGGACTTCAGTTCGATCAGGATCTGGACGAGGTAGCTGGCGGGAAGTCCGTTCTCGGTGGCGATCTCCTCCAGGCGTGTGGGCGCATCACGATGGTGCCGTCGTGCCAGCGAGAGCACGGCACGGGCGGCGTAGTCGCTTTTGACGGACAGCTTCAAGGGCGCGGAGTGTGCGCTGGAAGGATCGGGGAGCCAAGCGGGGATCGGGGTGACGTGGCTTCGGGGGCGCCTCTTGACACTGCCCCCGTTTGGAAAGGATTCGGGGCACCGATGTCCTCATCGTCATGGGAATGGCTTTGGAACGGCGACGAGGACGTCGCCACCCCGTTCCAGATCAGGCTAAAGAGGCGATCAGGCGGCGGCGGTCACGCGGCCCTTGGGGGTGGCGGAGTACTTGAGGAAACTGTCGAGGAGCAGTTGCACGCCGAAGTTGTTCACGCCGGAACCGAAGAACACGGGGGAGAGTTTGCCGATCAATACGCGGTCGTGGTCGAACTCGGCGCCGGCCATCTCGATCATTTCGATCTGCTCCCGGACCTGCGCATAGGTCTGCTCGTCCAGTCGGCTTGAGACCTGTGGATCATCCAATCCGGTGACGTTCACCGGGGCGCGATACATGCCGCCGACCACACGTTCGAACAGGTGGACCTTCCGCTCGATGCGGTCGTAGATGCCCTTGAAATCGGAGCCATTGCCGAGGGGCCAGTTCATGGCGACCGAGCGGATGCCGAGCACGGCTTCGAGTTCGTCCATCAGCCCGATGGGATCGCGCGCGGGGCGATCGAGCTTGTTCATGAAGGTGAAGATGGGAACACCGCGGCGGGAGCAGACCTCGAAGAGCTTCCGGGTCTGGGCTTCGACACCCTTGCCGGCGTCGATCACCATGATGACGGCGTCGACAGCGGTGAGCACGCGGTACGTGTCCTCGGAGAAATCCTTGTGACCGGGGGTGTCGAGGAGGTTGATCCGATACCCGGAGTAATCGAATTGGAGGACGGTGGAACTGATGGAGATCCCGCGCTTCTTCTCCAGTTCCATCCAGTCGGAGGTGGTCGCGCGCTGGTTCTTGCGGGCGGTGACGGAACCCGCGAGCTGCACGGCACCGCCGTACAGGAGGAGCTTCTCCGTCAGGGTGGTCTTTCCGGCGTCCGGATGGGAGATGATGGCAAAGGTCCGGCGCCTGTTGATTTCCGCTTCGAGTGTCACGCTGGGATGGAGGCTACCAAGCGTTGTCCCCGCATTCAAACAGGGTCTCGGGGGCACGACGCGTATTGATCGTCCCGGCCCATGCGGGGGCAGGGGCGAAATTTGCCCTGTTCGTGTGTTGGAGCGTCCTGGCGGTTGAAGGGGAACCCATTCAATGGCAAGAATGGGCGGTCATGATGTTCCACGGTTCACTGCGAGGAGTCCGATGGTCGCTGCTCATGGTCTTTCTGGCCTTGGCCGGTACGGCGCAGTCGGCGGACGCCACGAAGGGGAAGGCCGCCAAACTCGATTTCAATCGCGACATCCGGCCCATCCTTTCGGACCACTGCTATTCCTGCCATGGACCGGACGAAGGCCGGCGGAAGGGTGGGTTGCGTCTTGATGTACAGGAGGACGCCTTCCGGTTGCTCAAGTCGGGCAAGCGGGCACTGGTGCCCGGGGATCTTGCAGCGAGCACGCTGGTGGAGCGGATCACCACGACGGATCCGGATGAGGTGATGCCGCCGCCCAAAGGTGGGAAGCCGCTCTCGGAGGCCCAGGTGGAAGTCCTGAAGCGATGGGTGGCCGAGGGTGCGGGGTGGCAGAAGCACTGGTCGTTCGTGGCCCCGGAGCGCCCGGAGATGCCGACCGTGAAGGACAAGCGGTGGCCGCGAAATGAACTCGACCACTTCGTGCTCGCCCGCATGGAAGGCGAGGGACTGAAGCCGTCGCCGGAAGCCGACAAATCCGTGCTCATCCGCCGTGCGACCCTCGATCTGACGGGGCTGCCGCCGACGATCGAGGAGGTGGATCGGTTCCTGGCGGACCGGTCATCCGATGCCTACGAAAAGCTGGTCGATCGCCTGCTGGAGACGCCGCAGTACGGCGAGCGCATGGCGGCCAACTGGCTCGATCTTTCCCGGTTTGCCGACACCAGCGGATACCACTTCGATGGCGTCCGGTTCATGTGGTTGTGGCGCGATTGGGTGATCGATGCCTTCAACCGGAACCAGCCGTACGACCAGTTCACGGTGGAGCAGTTGGCCGGCGATCTCCTTCCGGAGCCCACGCAATCGCAACGGGTCGCCACGGGTTTCGTCCGGAACAACATGACGAACGACGAAGGCGGTGCGGATCCGGACGAGTACCTCAACAAGTACGTCGTCGACCGCGTGAACACGGTGGGGGCGGTGTGGCTCGGCATGACCGTTGGGTGTTCCGAGTGCCACGACCACAAGTACGATCCCCTCAGCAGCCGGGAGTTCTATCAGCTTTATGCCTTCTTCCACAACGTGCCGGAGAAGGGGCTGGATCGGATCCGGACGGACAATCCACCGCCGCGTCTGCCGGTGCCGACGCCGGAGCAGGCGGTGAAGTTCGTCGAGGCGGACTTCCGCGTGAAGGATGCCGAGAAGACCTTGCAGGACCGGCAGAATGAATTGGGTGAGACGCAGGAGAAGTTCGAGCGCGAGACCAACAGTCGCCCGCCAGCAGCGCCTGCGCTTGCGGATCGGATTGCGGGCATTGCCTTCGAGGGGAACCTGGCTTCCGTGGTGAGCGGAAGCGAGAAAGCCGGGCGTTGGACCGGCACGAACAGCGTGGCGTTTGATGCCGGCCGGATGGGGCAGGGAGTGGCGCTCGACGGCAAGGCGGCGGTGGAGTTTGCCGAGTTCCCGGAGTTCCGCCGGACGAACGCCTTCAGCATCGGGACGTGGGCCCGCTGGAAAGGGGCGAATGGAGCCTTGTGGAGCCGCATGGAACCGGGACCCGGTTTCCGCGGAGTGGATGCGTTGATCGCCGACAATCGGGTCCAGGTGCATTTCGTGGCGCAGTGGCCGGGGGACGCGATCAAGGTGAAGATGCGGGACACGGTGCCCGCGGACCAGTGGCATCACGTGCTGGTGACCTACGACGGTTCAGGCAAGGCCGCGGGTTTCGCGGTGTATGTGGACGGGCGTCGCCGGGATCTCGAAGTCGAGAAGGATGCGCTCGCGGGTGAACCCACCACGACCCAGCCGTTCCGGGTCGGCTCGCGCGCCGCAGATACCTTCCTTTCGGGAACCGTCGATGACATCGCCGTTTATCGCAGGGCCTTGACGGCGGACGAGGCACCCCAGGAGGCGTTGCAGGGCTTCCTGCCCGTCATTGCCAAGACCGGTGGGAAGCGGACGCCGGAAGAGCAGGAGGCGTTGAGGAAATTCTATCGCGAGGGATTCGCGCTGGACCTGATCCGGTCCGAGGAAGCGCTCGCAAAGGCCCGCAAGGCCAAGGAGGCGCTGTATGGATCGATCCCGACCACGCTCGTCATGGAGGAGATGGACAAGCCCCGGGACACGCACATCCTCGTGCGCGGCGATTTCCGCACGCGCGGCGAGAAGGTCACGGCCGGAGTGCCCGCATTCCTGCCGCCGATTCCGGATGGCCTTCCGGCGAACCGGTTGGGCCTCGCCCGGTGGTTGGTGAATCCGTCGCATCCGCTGACGGCGCGGGTGACGGTCAACCGGATGTGGGCGCTGTTCTTCGGGAACGGCCTGGTAAAGACGTTGAACGACTTTGGTTCGCAGGGCGACTGGCCGAGCCATCCGGAGATGCTGGATTGGATGGCGGCGCAGTTCCGTGACGGAGGACCGGTTTCCAACGGATCGCGACGTGGGCCGAAGCGGGCGGTGACGCCGTGGAACACCAAGGAGTTCGTCCGCTTGATCCTGACCTCGGCCACGTACCGTCAAACGGCGGCGGTGAGTCCGGGGTTGCTGGAGAAGGATCGATACAACCGTTGGCTGGCCCGCGGACCGCGGATCCGGTTGGACGCGGAGTTCGTCCGCGACAACGCCCTGGCGGTTTCCGGTCTCCTGGACCGCAAGATTGGCGGACCTTCGGTGAAGCCGTACCAACCGCCGGGAATCTGGGATGGCACGGATTCACGGTACGATCAGGACCACGGCGAGAAACTGTACCGGCGCGGCATGTACGTGTTCTGGCGTCGATCAGCGCACTATCCGTCGTTTGCGACCTTCGATGCGCCCAACCGCGAGGTGTGCACCTTCCTGCGTCAACGGACGCAGACCCCGTTGCAATCGCTCGTGCTGATGAATGATCCGGTCTACGTCGAGGCCGCCCGGGCTTTGGCGGCCCGGGTCTGGCGCGAGAAGCCGGAGGATGCGGAGGCGCGGTTGGTGCGGGCGTTCCGCCATGTCCTCGGACGTGTTCCTGCGAAGGATGAACTCGCGGTCCTGCGCGAGACTTATGCGACGCAGAAGACCCGGTTCACGGGCGATGCCGAGGCGGCCAAGGCCTTTACTTCGGTGGGCGAAAGCCCGGTCGAAGCCGACATTCCACGGGTCGAACTGGCCGCGCTGACCGCGGTGGCGAACGTCCTGCTCAACCTTCACGAAACCATCACCCGCTGATCCCATGAACCTTGATCCTGAAATCCAGCGCATCCACTCGCGGCGGGCGTTCCTGACGAAGAGCACGACGGGGCTGGGCGTGATTGCCCTCGCAAGCCTCCTAAACCCGGCGAGCGTTTCTGCTGCCGCACCCACCGGTGCCCTGCAACGGCTCCATCACACGCCCAAGGCCAAGCGCGTGATCTATCTCTTCCAATCCGGGGCCCCGTCTCATCTCGACCTGTTCGATCCCAAGCCGCGTCTGACTGAACTCACAGGAACCGAGTTGCCCCCCAGCGTCCGCAAGGGACAACGCATCACCGGCATGACGGCCGGCCAGAAGCAACTGCTCTGCGTGGGTTCCCCGTTTGCGTTCAAGAAGTACGGCGCGAATGGGACGGAGATGAGCGAACTCCTTCCCGGGATTGGCGGTATCGCCGACCGGATCGCGCTGGTCCGTTCGATGTTCACCGAGCCGATCAATCACGATCCTGCCGTGACGTTCTTCGGTACCGGACACCAGCAGCCGGGGCGTCCGACCATGGGCGCGTGGCTGGCGTATGGATTGGGGTCCGAGAATGAGAACCTGCCGGCGTATGTCGTGCTCACCAGCGGTGGCGGCGGCCAGCCCTTGCAGGCCCGGTATTGGGGCAACGGATTCCTCCCCGGCAATTACCAGGGCGTCCAGTTCCGCAATCAGGGCGATCCGGTGCTCTACGTGTCCGATCCTCCGGGAATGAGCCGGGAGGCCCGTCGGCAGTTGATTGATTCGATGCAGGCCTTGAACCGGCGTCAACTCGGGCAACTGGCCGACCCCGACATCGCCACGCACATCGACAATTACGAATTGGCGTTCCGGATGCAGACGAGCGTTCCGGACCTGATGGACATCGCAAAGGAGCCCAAGGAAGTGCTCGAGATGTACGGGGCGGTTCCCGGCAAGCCGTCCTTTGCGAACAACTGCCTTCTCGCCCGTCGCCTGGCGGAACGCGGAGTGCGGTTCATCCAGTTGTGTCACCGCGACTGGGATCATCACGGAGGACTTCCCGACGGCATCAAGAACCAGACGTCGCAGACGGACAAACCCAGCGCGGCCCTGATCCGCGATCTGGCGCAGCGGGGGTTGCTGGACGACACGCTGGTGATCTGGGGCGGCGAGTTCGGTCGTACTGCGTACAGCCAGGGTGAGATCACCAAGACCAACTTCGGGCGCGACCATCATCCGCGCTGCTACTCGATGTGGTTCGCCGGCGGTGGCATCAAGCCCGGCATCGTCATCGGGGAGACGGACGACTTCGGATACAACATCGTCCGCGATCCTGTGAACGTGCACGACCTGCACGCCACGATGCTTCACCTGCTGGGGATCGAGCACACCCGTTTGACCTATCGGTTCGAGGGGCGGGATTACCGCCTGACCGACATCCACGGGGAGTTGGTGCCCGCCTTGATGGCGTAAGTGAGGCCCTGCGGACTCAACGCCGCAGGTGGTGTGCGATCAAGCGGGTCAGGACAGCGTCGGTGGCCTTGAAGGCGAGGTTGTTGGTGCCGTCGCCGATGTTGGTCAGCACCAGCAGGGCGGCCTGCTTTTCCGGCGCGATCCATGCATTGCTGAACCATTGGGTGTTCGACCCTGTGTGGTTGAGCGCTTTCCCGCCGGCCCAGGGGCGGTGGGAAACGGCCCAGCCGAGCGCATAGGTTTCCCCGGGTTCGGGTGTGTGCAATTGGCGGAAGGTTTCGGGTCGCAGCAAAGCCGGTCCGGAGCCAGTCCCGCGTCGGGCGTGCCACATGAGATACTTCGCCAGGTCGAAGAGGGAGCCGTGAACCGTCCCCGCCGGACCCAGCGCAGGAGGATTGTCCGCATTGGGACCCGGGGGTGTGCCGACGGGAACACCAGCGACCCATTGATGGCCCCAAGGCTGATTGGTACGGCCGGGTGTTCCCGGGGGACCGAAACCGGCGGTGTCCATCGACAGGAGTGCGAAGAGCCGTTCGCGCATCAGGACTTCCCAGGGTTTCCCCGTGACGGACTCGAGCATCATTCCCGCGAACACATAACCGGTGTTGGAATACAGGTATTTGGTGCCCGGCGTGGCAACGGGCGCATTGGTGGTGACCGCGCGAAGCCACTGGGCGCGTTTGTCTGCGACACCATCCCGACGGCGCCAGAGGGCCCGCCACACTCCGTTGGTGACGAGTTGGTCGTGGTCCGGAGCCCCGGCGCGGTGCCGCAGCAATTGGGAGAGAGTCACCGGACGCCAGTCGGGGTGCATGTCCGGCACCTTGGCCCCGAGGATTTCGCCCAGGGAAGCGTCCCAACGGATCCGACCTTCCTCGACCAGCATGCCCGCCAGCGTCGCCGTCATGGACTTGGTCAGCGAACCGTGATGCCAGACATCGCCGAGCATGATCGGGGCATCCGCGCCCTCGACCCGGACGCCGACGGCACCTGCGGCGAGGACGCGATTCGATCGGATGACGATGGCCGCAAGGCCCGGGAGGTGATGCTTTTCCCGGAGTTTTTCGAGCATCGGATCGAGATCGACGAAGGTGTCCGGGACAAGGCGGGCATCGGTGAATCCCACGGGAAGAACCGAGCGCGGGCGGACGATATCGGCAGCGCGGCCGACGATGGCGGGTTCCAGGATGTCCCAATGGGTGCCGTCCCGGGTTCCTTCGAGGCGGTAGATGCCTTCGAAGCGGACCGGGAACCGGAATTCGTCGTTGGCGGCGATGGCGTGGCACGTGCCAAGGAAGGGAGCCAGAAGGACAACGAGGACGCGCGATGCATGGATCAACCAACGTCCTCGGACGACGAGGCAGGGGCATGTTCTCATTCGTAGTCGATTCGGAAGGACGTGCCTTCGACGCGGGTTTGGAGGATCCGGAGGCCGTCGACCCCGCGCAAACGGAAGAACGCGGCGCCCGTGGGTTGGAGGGGGACGAGGAAGAATCGGTCGACTGGATTGTGGGTGGCGCTGGACGCCGCGTTGAATGGGCCTGCCGGATCGGCTGCGGTCTCCAACGTGGCCCCCGCCGGGGCCGTTGCGAGAGCGGTCGTGAGCCAGGCGCTGCGCGGCTGGACGCGGGTTGAAAAGAACGAGGCGGGAACGGGATTATCGTTCTCGATGGATTCCAGCACCCACGAGCCGCCCTCACTCTGATACAGCCCCCGATAGTCGAAGATGGTGCCGTTGCCACCGGTCCCCGTGGGTTGGGTGTTGAAGGCGGCCTGGACGGCGAAGTGGATCGCCGCGAGTTGCCATGTGTTTCCGCGGCGCACGAAAAGGGGACCACCGGAATCCATGGTCGAGAGGCATCCCTCGTCGTTCCCGCGCCCGCCATTGAACCGGCAACCCACCAGGGGTCCGTACAGGCCGATGGAGGTGCCGTCGATGTTGGCTTCGACTGAGTTCGTTCCCCATCGGAGGACGCCGTCGACAGGGCCCCATTCCCATCCGGCGAGCATGGGCCCCATCCCGCGGTCGGCGAGGATTTCTGCGCCGCGCGTTGCGCCACGTCCGAGGATCATCACGAGTTCGCCGACGCGGAGGTCCTGGTTGGCGACGGGGGCGTTGGAAGCGAACTGTCCACTGACATGCCACAGGCGGAGGTCAGAGGTGGAATCGGTCTGGAATCCGACGACCCGGTAGCGGCGTCCCTCCCATTCGAACCTGTCGCCGATGTTGCCCCCGACATGGGCGGCGGTCAGGAAGGAGGACGGACCCACCGGAACACCGCAGAACGAGTTGAATCGTCCGGTCCACTGCCACCCGGTGTTGGCCAGGGTTCCGGTGGGTGCGGAGGAGTTTCGGGTGCCATCGCCTGGTTCGAAGACGACGACGGCCCACAAGAGGCCGGGCAGGGTGAGGACCCAGGTGGCGACAGCGGCGCGGCAGCGGCTCCACGACGTCCTATGCATGGGCCGCAAGGTGACACGGCGCCGCTGGGTTTCCAAACCTCCTTACGCGCCGCTGACAAAGCAAACTTCCGGCTTCCAATGCGCGGATGCTGCGGCAGCCTTCGGAGACTCACATGAAGCGTATTCTCCTTCCTGTTCTCGCCGCCCTCGCCGTTGCGCGCGGGACGCTCGTTGCCATCGAACCCTCGGACCTGATCGGGACCTGGGTGCATTCCCGCGTGGAGGTCGGCGGGAACGTCGTGGAGGACGAGACCCTCAAGTCTGCGGAGATGGAGCTCACGAACGGGAAGTACGTGTTCCGCATGGGCGACAACACCGCGAAGGGCACGTATGTGCTCAACACAAAGACGAAGCCGGCGCAGTTGGATCTGACGGAAGTCGAGGGTGAGAACGCCGGCCGCAAGATCGAGGCGATCGTGGAAACGACCGCCGGTGGCTGGCGCCTGGCTGCCGACATGCAGGGCGGTTCGCGGTTGGCGTCGTTTGCCGATGCGACGGGTGGATCCCAGTTTGTGGCCACCTACCAGCGGAAGCCCGGTACCGTGCGGCCCCTGCGCGGATTGCTGATCTCGGGTGGTTGCTGCCACGATTATCCCGGGCAGGCGACGATCCTGACCGAAGGCATTTCGAAGCGGGCGAACATCACGTGGGACATCGTGATGGACCCCGGCCAGACGGGGACGAAGCACAAGGTGTCGATCTACAAGACAGAAGACTGGGCGAAGAAATACGACGTCGTGCTGCACAACGAGTGCTTCGCCGACGAGAAGGAACTCGACTGGCTGGAGCGGATCGTGAAGCCCCACCGGGACGGCGTGCCGGCGGTGGTGATCCATTGCGCGATGCACTGCTATCGCGCCCCAACGAATGACTGGTTCCGCTTCGTGGGCGTGACCAGCCACCGTCATGGGTCCCATTTCGATTATCCGATGACCAACACCGCCCCGTCGCATCCGGTGATGAAGGGATTCCCGGCCAGCTGGCGCACGCCGAAGGAAGAACTGTACAACATCGAGAAGGTGGAACCGACGGCGACGCCGCTCGCCACGGGTTGGTCCCACGAGACCAAGCGGGCCGAGGTGAACGTTTGGGTGAACCAGTTCGGCAAGGGACGCGTGTTCGGGACCACGATCGGGCATTACAACCACACGTTGCAGGACCCTGCGATCCTGGACCTGTTGACCCGTGGGCTCCTGTGGTCGACCGGCAAGCTGGACGACGACGGCAAGCCGGCAGTGGGTTACGGGGTGAAGTAGTTGCCGGTTGGCCCATGCGGGCCATGGTGGGCCATGCCGGATACATCGCCTTACGCGGAGTCGACCCTGATCCTGATCGGGCATGGGTCGACCCTGAATCGTGATTCAGCCGCCCCCACGCGCCAGCATGCGGCGGCATTGCGGGCCCGCGGTGTGTTCGGGCAGGTCCTGGAGGCCTACTGGAAGCAGGAGCCGTCCATCTGCGGCGTCCTGCGGGGGGCTTGGTATCCCCGCGTCTTCGTGGTGCCGCTGTTCATCTCGGAGGGTTACTTCACCGAGCAGGTCATTCCGCGCGAGCTGCGGCTGGGTGTCGTCGGGGCGCCCGGCTTTGAACGCGTACGCCGGATCGCCGGACGCGAGGTCTACTATTGCGGCCCGGTGGGAACGCATGGATCGATGACCGAGGTCCTGCGTCGTCGCGCCCTGGAAGTCGTGGAGAAGCATCCCGCGCCGCACGGGGTGCCGTTGCCGTCCGATGTGTCCCTGTTCATCGCGGGGCACGGCACGGGCAACTCGGACAACTCGCGGAAGGCGATCGAAGACCAGGTGGTGCGTTTGCGGGCCATGGGACTCTTCCATGACGTCCACGGCGTTTTCATGGAGGAGGAACCCCGGATCGGCGACTGCCATCGGCTGGCCGGGACGCGCCACATCGTGATGGTGCCGTTCTTCATCAGCGACGGACTCCATAGTTTCGAGGACATTCCCGTGCTGCTGGGCGCGGATCCGGAGGCGGTGCGGCAGCGCCTGGCGGCGGGTTCCTCGACCTGGATCAATCCCACGCAGGAAGGGGATCATTGGGTGTGGTACAGCCGGAGCATTGGCGACGAACCACATCTTCCGGAGGTGATCCTGGAGCGGGTGCGGGAGATGGTTGATTCGGGTGGTTTGGAATAAGGCTTCGCTGGTGGTGGGGGGAACAACGAATGAGTCGCGGCTTTTCGCGGAAGGAGAGGGGCGGAATGGCCAACATTTTCAGAGCGGCGGATTGACTTCTGGGACCCCGTTCCTACTCTGAAAGCGATTCGGGCTGCGGGACGTTTCTTCAGCGGGGTTCCCCACCCCCACCTCCTTGGCGTCTGCAGCCCGAATCCATTTTTTCAGACCGTCGAATCGCGAGATCGACGAGAGCGCGCAGAAATCTGAAGAATGTTTTTGACCGGGCCTGTGGGTCCTGTACAAAGCGCGCCGCACCGCGGGGGTGTAGCTCAATTGGTTAGAGCGCTGCCCTGTCACGGCAGAGGTTACGGGTTCGAGCCCCGCCACTCCCGCCACTTTTCCCGCGGTATTTGGGGGGGTCTTTCCTGACCGGACAAAAACCGGACAGATATGAAAAAGAAAGGCCCCCTCCGGACGGTACGCGAAGGAAGCGTCA
>JBIKWS010000223.1:0-6359 GCA_044356195.1 Cyanophyceae cyanobacterium | reverse complement strand
CGACTCCAGCACCCGAACACCGTCGCCGCGACCCACGGCCCACCACGTCCCTTTGGGATCATCGGGCGGTTGCAGGACATCCAGGGTGTTCCCGACCACCGCCGTGGGATCCCGGCCAAAAACGGTCGCCACGGCCGGATTGGCGAACCGGATGATGCCCTCCAGATCCATCAGCAGCACGGCATCCGTTGAATTCTCCCAGACCGACCGATAGCGGAGTTCGGATTCCCTCAGCGACAGTTCCGCATTGCGTCGGGCCGTCCGGACGCCGACTTCCCGCAACTCGCGCTGGACAACGGGCACCAACCGCGCCAACGCACCCTTGATCAGGAAGTCGTGCGCGCCGGCCTTCATGGCCTCGATCGCCACCCCCTCTTCAATCCCGCCCGACACGATCAGGAACGGAATGTCCTTTCCCGATTGCTGAAGGATGGCAAGGGCGCGAGGTGCGGAGAGTTCGGGCAGATTGTGATCGGAAAGGATCACGTCCCAGTTCCCGGCGGCCAACGCTTCGGCCATCGCCGGGCCGGTTTCGACGCGCCGATGATCCACCTGCCATCCGCCACCTCGCAGGAGATTGACCAGGACACGTGCATCCACACCCGAGTCCTCGACGATCAGGACCCGCAACACAGGCCTCACCACAGGGGCCTCCACCACATCAAGGGTCTCCGGGGCATTCATGGATCCGGAGCCCGATCAGGCACGCTCACCGACGACGTCGGCATCCCAGTGCCAGGAAAACACCACCCGCCGCCAGCAAGCCCCAAGTCTGGGGCTCAGGTACCGCCCGGATCTGCGCATAGAAATTTGCCTTGGGATCATTCGGACGAAATCCAAAGTTGATCAGGGACCAACCATCTTCCCGGTTCGGATCGTCCCGGATCCACGCATCCCAGAAACTGCCGAACCGGCCGTCAGGCAATGGCTGGCCCACCGTCGGCGGATCCGCAAGCACCAATCCCGCGGCATCGTTGTTGGCTCCCGTCACCCCGGAGAACTTCACCGTCCACGTAAAGCTGTCGGGCACGTCGACAAACGGAACGCCGAGCGTGATGACATTATAACCGGGGATGAGCGCAATCGGAGCACTCTCCCACAACACCGTTTTTGGCATCAGCGCCGTCTTGGGCCCCAGAATTCCGTCCACGCCGTCATTCTCGTAGAAGCGGACCACCGCGGTGGCATCGAGCCGATTGGTCGGATTGAAGTCCCCAAAGTACTGGAAGGCGAATTCGCTGACCGTCCGGTAGCCAGCCTCCAGGAAAACCTCATCCCCGTACTCACGGGAGAACTTGTATACGAGATTGGTGCGGACGTTGGTCGTGTTGTCGTAGATCAGTGTCTGGGCCACCGCCTTGCCCGCCACCCCTCCGGACAACGCAAGCCCTACCGCAACACCCGCCAGCATCCGGTGAAGACCCTGATGGATGGAAATCAGGCAGGAACGCTGGTCTCTGCAGACATCAGAAGAGGAAGAGTGCATGGAGTGAAGGGAAGGACCGACAGTGTGAAGCGGGTTCCAGATCGTCGTAAGGGATTTGATCTTGGGACTGGAGGGGCATTTGCATGACGAGTTTTCGTTCACCTTGCCCACTGTGGCTGCCTACGCGCACCTGAAGTTGGTGCCCCGGCTAGGACTTGAACCTAGAACCAACTGATTAAGAGTCAGCTGCTCTGCCATTGAGCTACCGAGGCCCCGAACGGGGCGAAAGAATGCTTTGCCTCCTAAGGATGTCAACATCCCGCTTTGAATTTCCTGCAGCCCTGCAGCCCGGGCGCATTTTGACACTGCCCCTGCATTCAACGGGGTGGCGACGTCCTCGTCGCCGTTCCAAAGCCATTCCCATGGCGATGAGGACATCGCCGCCCCGAATCCTTTCCAAAAGGGGGCAGTGTCAAGATGCGCCCCGCAGCCCCAGTTCGGGCGCATCCCGCCGTGGCTGCAGATCGGAAAGGTTTCGATCCCGATCCCGATACCGCTTCCGATACCGACGCGTGCGGCAATGGCATCCGCCCGGGCTCCTCGACCCTCCTCGCTGGGCCGGGGCGGCATGTTGCCGCTGGGATACTGCTCGTTGAACAATGGGTTCGATTTCCAAGAAGACTGTTCAACGCCAATCATTCCTCGGTGGGGAGAACGAATTGTCGCTGTGCAGAAGCCTCTTCGCCTTGCCCCTCCTATCCCGGAGGGATTTCAGCAGATAGCCAATGCGGGGTCGCGAAGCGCACCCCGGGTTCCCGTAGGAAACGGAAACAACCCTGGAGGCGTTGAAGCATCCGAGCGCTCCGCACCAAGCGAGGGGTTCGAAGGCTGCTAGCTCTCCACGAAGGACACCAAACACACGAAACCAACCCACCAGCCCTGTCCCGATCCGTGGCCCCAGGCCCGGTGGGCCAACAGATGATAGCCCAGCGCGTGAGCGCTAGGTTCCGTCCTCCATGAACACCAAGCCCCAAGCGGACGAGGAACCCGCCCAGCCAAACTTCGCCACCCGCGTCGGTATCGGGATCGGGATCGGTATCGAAAACCCAAAGGCAAGAACCAGATTCGATCCCAATACACCTCGGCAGCCTCGCACCCTCCAAAGCCGTGGCCCCAGGCCCGGAGGGCCGCCAGATGATAGCCCAGCGCGTAAGCGCTGGGTTCCGTCCCCCCATGCACAGCCAGCCCCGGGAGGGGCGACAGAACCTCTGCCCCCACAAACACCGTATCCGTCCCCATCGCCCGACAATGCGCCGGAACACAAATCGGGTACGCGGCATTCATGCAGGAGATATCTCGCGCAGAGGAGCAGAGCCGCGGAGAGCGACAAGAAATCGGGAGTTCGTGCACCCCTGAACCGGACCAACGGCGGGTGACTCGATGACGATAATCCAAAGCCCCCCCTTCTCTGCGCCTCCGCGTCTCTGCGCGAGTCATTCTTCGCCCCCACTGCATGGAGTCGGATAAGCCGCAAAGCCTCGAAGCCGTAACCACACAGAAGCCGTCTCACGGGCGCATCCTGACACTGCCCCCGCACGGAACGGGGTGGCGACGTCCTCGTCGCCGTTCCGAAGCCAGTCGCAATGGCGATGAGGACATCGCCGCCCCGAACCACTTCCTATAGGGGGCAGCGTCACGATGCGCCCCCGTCTCACGCGGAGCCGCGGAGAGCGCGGAGAGAGGGGCTGGCCATGAGCCTTGCAACCTCCGCAACCGGTCACCAAGCGCTGACTGACCCGCCCTCCTTCCAAAGGTCCACTCTCCGCGCCTCCGCGTCTCCGCGTGAACCTGTTCCCGTTCTCATTTCACCGCCGACCCCTTCACCGAACAAGGAACCCACGCCCCCTGCCTTCTTCGCGTCTTCGCGACTTCGCGTGAGCCTCTTCTGCGGGGAAATGAAACCCCACGCGAAGAACCGACCCTCTACGGAAAGGGTGTTTTGCAGCAATGAACTGGCAGTCCTCAATGCATGTGCCGGGTGAGGGCACCCGGCCTTCAGATCCGTGGCTTGTCCTCAACGAACGGGTGCTCAGTTCATTGGTAGCCGCGAAGAACGAAGAAGCAGCACCCCCTGATGTCTCCGTATACCCCCTTCCTGCCCGAAACTCATTTCCACACCTAGACGCTGAGCCCGCCGAGGTTGGAATACCCTTTAATCACGGCTTTCCTGGGTGGAGGCGAAGGCTTTGCCCAAGCGCGAGACCAAGACTCCGGAGACGGAAAACAAGGTGGCTGCCGGCCGTGGTCCCGTTGAACGTCCAATGCGACCGGACCATTCGAAACCGAATTGTCCTTCGACTGCGATGGCTGGCGGCTCTGCCCCCCTACGGACTTCTATGGCAGCCTACCTCTAACCTGTCACGGACACCGTTGCCTTCCACCAACTTCCTGCCCTTGCCCCTTCAACTGAAGGCCGCATCCTCCAAGTACTGCTCCGGGAAGTACGTGCCACCCAACACCCCGTCCGAGTACCGGATCAGGCATCCAAGGGATTGATTGAACAGGCTCACCGGATCCGCACAGAGCTGGGTGACCAGTTCGCTGAGGCTCTCGGCGAAGTCGCTGGCTGACCATTCAACCGGCATCACCAGCTTCACCCGCCCGACCTGTTTGCCCGATGTCATCACCACAAGGTACGCGCCGGCCGAGGGAACCTCGCCAAACGCCACAAACCTGGAACTCGCGCGAAATCCGTCCATGGGCGCCGTTGGCGGCAGGCCCTCACGGCAACTCGCGGTCAACGCCTCCCACTCTTGGATCGGTGCCAATCGAACCCCAGGCTCGCCACGCAACGGTTCCTCAAACAGACGCACGCCGTTGTGCACCTCGAACAGCTTCAGCAGGCCACTAGCGGCCTTCCCAAGCATCGCACGCCCCAGCTTCAGGTCTGCTTCAGTTGCCGGGGGCATAGCTGCGTTACGAATCCGGATCGGGGAGGCGGGGTGTTGGCCGTGCGAGTCGGCACAAACAAAGGCGGGATTCGGATGACCCAGAACCTTCCGAAGCGGCTCCAACGGATCGCCCGAATCTGGATTCCCAGCCGGGACGACACTCGGACGACTTCGATGAACCACGACCGAAGCAGGAGCCGTGCGAAATTCAGCTGGAATGGCTACTGCCGCATCGGGGCGCCGCAGCTTCAATCCAAAGCTCTTCCAGGAAGCGACCAAGGAACTGGGGCAGACAAACAGTGGGAACGGAAAGGGCTTGCTCCCCACCATCTGCCGAGTTCGTGCGAGCACTTTCGCCTCCCCGAACGGCCAATGCACGTGCAGGGTACGAGCGACTCCGTCAACCGGGGGTCTGATGGCGTTAGCTTCCAAGCCGCACATCGGGCACAATGCACCCTGTCGAACCAAGCCCGACCTTTCTTCGTGCATCTCGACCTGAATCGCATCCAGGAAATAGCTATCCCTTCCAACCTGCGTGAGGATGGCTCCCGCAATCCTTTCCTGGTCAACCCAGTCAACAAACCGTTGGCTAACGAGGAAACCACTGCGCCACGAGAAGCCCAAATCCTTCCCAATCCGTTGCGAAACCCATGCACAGCACGGAGCCGCATAGATAGAGCGCGCCTGACAGGCTGGACATCGGAAGTCTCCAGCTGCGTCCGGAAGGAGAAGATCAAAGCCAAGATCCTGCGCGCCGATGTCTATGATTTGTGTGCCGATGCTCATGGTTCAACGGAGTGAGCGTGTCGTGTTCAAAATGAAGTCACATGCCGCATCAGGGTAGTCCTTATAATTCTGGTCATAAAAGCGCTCCTGTGCGGCGAGGGTTGCAGGGCGACCACAAACGTCCATAGCTCGTTTCCCTCCAACCCTTCTCGCCATGTCGGGATTCTGCGCATCAAGCGCCCCGTGGAACCCGCCTTATCCAAACTTGGCACCATGACGCTCAGGATCCAATAGCGTAAGGGGCTGCTTGGAATCACCTCCAAGATACTGCATGTCCGAATGGTGCGGCTGCTTTGGCCTGCACACACAGCAAACTTCTTCCTTGATACGCTCCATCAAGGCATCGCCGATGATTCCCTTGAGCAAGTCGCCCATATTGCAGAGTGCAAGGTAATCATAGATGCTCGTAGGGTTGTTGCCTGCATGGGCGGACAGATTGGAGAAACCAATCTCGGCAAGCGGGTCACGGCTAAGCCATTTGCCGAAAATCGCGTAGTAATGGGGATATTCGAACAGGCTCAAGACTGTCCCACGGCCGAACCGCTTGGTGCTGTGCTGCCACTCATTCAACGCCGCCCACACCGGACTCAACGCATTCGCCACGCCGGTTTCCCTCCACCAGTACTCGCCCTGGCGTACGGTCGCGGCCCCGTTCACCGTCACCGTGTTGGTGGCGTTCGCCAGGCCGTTCACCGACGCCACCCCTGGCGTCACAATGTTCGTGTATTGGTTCAACGGGTTGGCCGTGTAGGTCGTCGTCTGCAGGCCGGTGCCGTTGGCGTCGCCTCCTTCCTGGCTTTGCTTCCGGTTACCGATGTCATCGTACAGGAAATCCACATCCACGCTCGTCGTTCTCCCCTCGTACTTCTTCGCGGTCAACCATCCTCTGTAGGCGTCGTGGGTCCACGTCGTCACGGCCACGCCCGTGCCGGCGGTCTTGTTCTGCCCCGTTCACATCCTCCATCCAGTCGGGGATGCCGTCGCCGCTGGTATCAATCGGGACGCCGGTCGTGGTGGCTCGGAGATGGTGGAATCCGATCCCCACCGCGCCGGTGCCGATGGGAACCAGGTTCGTGGCGATGACGTGGTGGAACAGGCCGGCAGTTGGGCCGGTGCTGGCGTTCACGCGCGTCCCAGGCCCGAAGGGCCGAAAGACAGTAGCCCACGGCGTAAGCCGTGGGTGAACTTGGCTTATG
>JBIKWS010000222.1:0-6361 GCA_044356195.1 Cyanophyceae cyanobacterium | reverse complement strand
TTATTGCCGCGTGAGCGACCTCGGTGGTTCCTCCCCCAGTGCGGTGGCAAACCTGACGGTGCAGGAGAACTACGGCACCCTCCTCCCGGCCACACTCGCCTCGCGGGATGTCCTGCCCACGGTTCCCGGCAACGGCGTGGCCATCGAACTCTTCAACGGCATCGGCGGTGGCCCGGCTCCCCTGCCCTCCGATCTTGTCGGAAGGACTCCCAGCGGCACGACACTCAGTCCGTTCATTGACTTCCCGAACCCGGGCTCCGTGATCAGCGTCGGGGACAGCTTCATCAGCTTCTTCCAACAGACCACCACCCCACCCGAGCAGGTGCTCGGACTCGCGGCCGCGAATTTCATTCTCCGGCACCGCTTCCACCTGCGGGTCTCGTCCGATCTCGACCTCCGCCCTGAAACCGAGGAGATCGACATCGATCTCCATGTCGGTTCGGACGACGGATTCCATCTGACGGTTGGAGGTGTCTTCCTGGGTCAGGCCGGGGACCGCGGGTTCTCGTGGTCCACCATGCCGGTGTCCTTCGCGCAGCCCGGTCTCTACCCGGTGGAACTGCTCTTCGCCGCGAACGCCGTCGGAGCCAGCGGACTTGAGTTCGCCTGGACGACGACCTCTTCCGCCGCCTTCGCCCTCGTCCCGCAGGGTGCGCTCTACATCACCCCGGACCTCGGCGACCAACTGATCTCCTTCGAGGAACTCCCCACCGGCAGCGCCGTCGCCGATCAGTTCCTCGACAAGGGCATCCGATTCTCGACCATTTCCGGCACGCCCGGCACCACCGATCGCGATCCTGCCCGATTCGTTCCCGTGTCGCCCACCCGCGTCTTCGGCACCCTTCCCGGTTCCGTGGAATCGCCGAGTGTCGTTGACCTGATCTTTGTCAGTCCCAACTCCACCACGCCGGCGACGACGCCATTCGTCAGCCTTTTTGTCATCGACGCCGAACAACCGGGAACACGGATCCAGGCCTATGATGCCGTCGGCACCGAGGTCTTCAGTCAGAACCTGAACGCAGGTCCCGGAACCCAGACGCCGGTGTCCATCACCCATCCGCAGATCGCCCGTCTCCGCCTCACCCTCGGTGCCGGCGAGGATCGGGTGGCCGTGGACAACGTCACCTTCATCACACCGGTGGCGCTGCCGGACCTCGAGGTCTCGGCGCTTTCCGCGCCCTCGATCGTGACTTCCAGCGTTCCCTTCGAGGTGACCTGGCAATTGCGCAACCGCGGTACGGTCCCGGTCTCCGGGCCCTTCCAGGAGGCCGTCGCGATCAGTGCCAGCAACCTAGGAACGGGAGCCTCCGTGCTCGCGACACTGACGTTCGAGGGGACCCTCAACCCGGGCGACACCCTCACCCGCACCCAGGCGGTCACGCTGCCGATCGAAACCGTTGGCACCCGCTACTTCGTGGTGACGACCGACTCCGCAGAAACCGTCCTCGAATCCGGATCGCCCGCGAACAACCGGGCAATCACCGGCGCCATTGATGTCATCCTGCCGCCGCGTCCCGACCTCGCCATCACCGGAATGGTCAGCCCGGCTACCGCCACGCCCGGCCAAACCGTCACCCTGACCTGGACGTTGTCGAACCTGGGAACCGCTCCTGCCGTCGGCCCGTTCACCGAAGCCGTGGGATGGTCGAACAACGCCGCCAACTCCGAGGATCCGCTTCCCGCAGGATTCAACCTCGCAGCAACCACTCCCTTTGCGGGGACGTTGCAGCCGGGTGAATCCATTCCGCGCAGCATCACCTTCACCCTGCCGCTGAACGCCACCGCCGGCACGCGCTTCCCTGTCATCGTCACCGATTCCTCGGACGCGGTGTTCGAGTCGAATGAATTCAACAACGGCATCACCGGCAACAACGTCGAGGTCGACACCGTCCTGTCCCTCGCCCTCTCCGCCGAAGGCACGTCCGAAAGTGGTGGAAGCATCACCGCCACCCTGACCCGCAACCGTGGCCTCGCCTCCGCACATCCGGTCACCCTGCTCAGCAGCGATCCCTCGGAAGCCACGGTCCCGGCGTCCGTGGTGTTCCCAGCCGGCGCATCCACCGTCCAGTTCCTGATCACGCCGGTACTCGACGGAATCAACGATGGAAACCAGACGGTTACCGTCTCCGCCAACGCCACAACGACCGGAACGGCCTCGGCCACGATTCAGGTCATCGACGTCGATCAGCCTCGTCTGACCCTCGCCATCGACGCGACGACCCTCACGGAAGGACTGTCGAGCCCGGCCACACTCACGCGCGATCCCGTCGCGGCGACAGACCTCATCGTGAGCCTCAGCGTCACGGATTCCGCGCAGTTCCTGCTGCCGCTGACGATCACCATCCCGGCGGGTCAACCCAGCGTGAGCTTTGCCGTCATCTCCGCCGAGGACACGCTCATCGAACCGGACACCGTCCAGACGATCACGGCTTCCGCCTCTGGATTCGTGTCGTCGTCGGACAGCCTCACCCTGGTCGACAACGATACGCTCACACTGGAGCTCTCGATCGCCCCATCCACGATCTCCGAAGCGGGCGGCGCGGCCGCCGCCACCGGAACGATCACGCGGTCACCCGTCTCCTCGCAACCCGTCTTCGTGGAACTCGTGAGCAACGATCCCACGGCCGCAACGGTCCCAGCCACCGTCGTCATCGCCGCCAATACCGCCTCGGCCACCTTCCCCATCGCCGCCGTCGACGATGCCTTGGTGGATGGCGACCAGATGACCCTGATCTCCGCGACCGCCACCCTCGGCGGAAGACCGCCGGTCGCCGCAGCGCCGCAGACCGTGACCGTCACCGACAATGACGGACCCACACTCACGCTGACGCTCAGCACCCCGGTCGTCGCCGAAGGCGTCACCGCCGCAGCCACCGGAACGATCCGACGCAACACCACCACCACGGTCCCGCTCGTCGTCACCCTCCTCTCCAGTGACCCCAGCGAAGCGACCGTTCCGGCCACCGTTGAGATCCCCGTCGGCAGTGCCACGGCAACCTTCCCGGTCGATTCGATCGCCGACGCCACCACGGACGGTTCCCAGATGTTGACGGTGACGGCGATGGCTCCCGGTTTCACCGAAGGGACCGCAGGTCTCACGGTCACCGATCTCGACCTCCCGGATCTCGTCGTGGCCTCCGTGACCGCCCCGCCCAGCGCCCAGACCGAACAGATCGTCTCGGCCACCTACCGCATCGAGAACCGCGGCAACACCCCTGCCGTCGGGCCGTTTCTGGTGCGCATCTACCTGTCGACCGATGCCTCACCCGGCGGGGATTCGCTGGCCGGGCAGTTCAACTTCACCGGAACGCTTCCACCGGGCGACTTCTTCGAACTGTCGCCTTCGTTCACCCTCCCGCGCCAGGTCGGCAACATCTACCCGGTCGTGGAAGTGGATCCCATCCGCACCGTTCCGGAACTCTCCGACGCCAACAATTTCGGCATCGTCGCCGCACCCATCGTGGTCGAGTCCGCGTACACCGCGGTGGCGTCGACGGACATCACCCAGGCTCCCGCCAACACGGTGGTTCCCATCCGCGGTTCCGCCGTCCGACGCTCCACCGGCGCCCCCGCCGGGAACGTCCTCGTCTCGGTGCACGTCGTGGTCCGCGGCCTTCGCCGTACCCTCGGCGCATTGACAGATTCGGCGGGCAACTTCTCCCTGAATTTCACACCGCTGCCAGGCGAGGCAGGCAATTACTCCATCGCCGCCGCACACCCCGGCGCGGGTGAACCCACGACGCAGGACCAGTTCACGCTGATCGGATTCAAGGTCAACCCGGTCGGTCCGATGGCCATCATCGAAGGCGAGAGTGCCGCGTCGTCCACCATCATCGAAAACCTCAGCGACGTTCCCCTCCCCGGACTGGCCGTTGAGTTGGTCTCCGTGCCACCGGGCGTCACCGTCACCCCGACACTCGGCGCCAACGAGCTTCCCGGGAACGGTCAGGTCACCCTCACTTATGGCGTCGCCGTTGCGAACGGCATCACCACCGGCGGCCTTGTCCGGTTCCGCATCTCCACCGCTTCGGGGCTGTCTGAAGACATCGAGTTGCCGGTGATCGTCAACGCCCTCCGACCGGTCCTCGTCGCCACGCCCACGTCGCTGGAAACCGGAATGCGTCGCGGAACCCAGACCACCGTCCGCTTCGACATTGTCAACCGCGGCGGACGCGGTACCGGCCCGTTGCGCCTGCTCGCACCGCCCCTGCCCTGGATGACCATTGCCGCGGGTGCGGAGCTTGCAGACCTCGCCCCTGGTGCCACCAACCCGGTCACGTTGGTCCTGACCCCGGCCGCCGATCTGCCTCTCGGCCCGTACGCGGGCTCGCTCTTCGCCCAGGGCGAGCAGGGCTCAGTCACCATTCCGTTCAACTTCCGCGCCCTCTCCGATGCCAACGGCGACCTGCGTGTCGAAGCCGTCGACGAGTTCACCTATTACGCCGAGGGCGAACCTCGCGTGAACGGAGCCACGGTCGTTGTCTTTGACGCCATCGCGGGCACCGAAATCGCCCGCAAGACCACCGGCATCGACGGCATCGCCCTCTTCCAGAATCTCCGGGAAGATTATTACCGCATCGAGGTCAGCGCCGCCGATCACGGCTCCTACCGCGGCACCCATCTCGTCGAAGCCGGGAAGACCACCGACGCCCTCGCGTTCCTGCCGCGCCAGACCGTGCGCTATCGCTGGACGGTCGAACCCATCCAGATCGAGGACCGCACCCAGATCACCATCGAGACCGTCTTTGAAACCGCAGTGCCAACGCCGGTGGTCACGATGGAACCCACGGTCATCGACCTTTCCACGGTGGTCGGCGACGAAACCCAGGTCGACCTGACCCTCACCAACCACGGCCTCGTCACGGCGAAGAACAGCCGGTTCCAGCTGCCCACCCATCCCGATTGGGAATTCATTCCCCTGATCACCGAGGTGGGCGATCTCCCCGCGCGCACCAGCCTGACGGTTCCCATGACCATCCGTCGGCTTGCCGCAGGTGCCGGCGGTGGACGATCCGGCACGCGCCGCTCGGCCGGCGTTGCCGCAGGCGGCCCTTGCGTTGTGTCCGGTGGCCTGCTGTGGGATCTGCTCTGCGGACCGCGTCTCAACACCTATACCGCCCCGGTCACCTTCAACAACGCCGGCACCGGATGCGGTGGCGGCGGGTGGATCGGCTTCGGCGGCTGGGGCGGCGGCTTCGGCGGCGGCGGTGGCCCCAGCAGCGGCGGCGGCCCCTCGTTCATCTTCAATCCGCCCGACATCTCGCCGCCCGAACTCTGCAGCTGCGACCTGCTGCCCAAGGTCTGCATCGAAGGTGGCGTCAGCGTCGACCTTGGAGGTCAGGTCGAGCGTCTCATGACGGCCATCCTCTCCAAGCTCCCGGCAGCACGTCTGACCGACGCCAGCATGTCGATCAGCCTGTCCGGAGAACTCTGCACCTGCTGCGTCGACAACCGGCTCTCGTGGGAAGGCAATGCCACCGGCAACGCCTCGCTCAGCGCCCAGGTCGAGATCGGGCCCGGCGTCGCCGCCGAACTTCCCTTCGAAGCGCCCGCGCCTTGGGAAGATGTCGCGGTGTCCGGCCGAGCCCTGGCTGGGATTCGCCTCAATCTCTCAGGCAGCGTCGAGGCCACCTACACCCGCGAATGCGGCGGCGGTGAAAAGTTCTGCGTCAACGGCAGCGCACTCCTCACCGCGTTTGCCGGTGCCGAGTTCGAAGGCAACGCCTCCGCCGGCATGAACCTCTCCGTCGGCGGCGAATCCGGTTCCATCAGCTTTGCCAAGGTCGCCTTCGAAGGCGAAGTCCACGGCCAGATCGGCATCGAGGGCAACCTCGGGGCCGAGTTCTCCTGGTGCAACGACTCCGGCGGCGAGATCTCCGCCTGCGGCAATCTCGTTGCCCGCGCCAACATCGGCGGCTCCCTCAAGGGCACCCTGCCCAATGGCTCCGAAGTCAGCCGGGAATTCGGTGCCAACGGCGACCGCATCCTCGCCGGCGGCGAATGCGGTTCCGGTGGCGATTCCAACCTCCGGCGCCTCGCCCGCAGCACCGCCGACATCGAGGGACGCATCACCGAACCCCTCCCTGCCGACCTCTTCCCCGTTCCGCGCAACGAGATCGCGGCCGCCCTCAACATCGACCGGCCACCCGATGCCGTCTGCGCCCGCGTGAAGCTCAAGCTCGAACAGGAAGCCGTCCTGACCCGCGACGCCTTCCGCGCCGCCCTGGAGATCGAAAACGCCGATCCCGCCACCCTGACCGAGATCGGCATCGAACTCCGGTTCCGTAATGAGGCCGGCGATGATGTCGCGACGCTATTCGGGCTCCGTCCTCCCGAAATCTCCGGAATCACCGCCATCGAC
>JBIKWS010000221.1:0-6363 GCA_044356195.1 Cyanophyceae cyanobacterium | reverse complement strand
CGACTGTCCCGGGAAGTGGGAAATGGGCGTGTGGACCGGGAGGACTCAGGGAGCGAAGCCGGCGGCGAGGCCAGTGTCGATGAACTGCGCCATGCAATCCGTGACGTCGGCAAGAAGCTGAAGGGCGGCGTAGTGGGTCCGATGACGGATGCTGCTGCCTCTCCCGGGATGGACCTGGAGGAAGACGGAGCCTTGGCGGGCGAGGCTGACGGGGGTGCGGGATTGGAGCCTTCGGCGGAGTTGAAGGCGCCCTGGGTTCCAGCGGTGCCGGCGAAGCCACGCTTTCCGGATCTGATCCTGATCGATGGCGGACGCGGCCAATTGAATGCCGCCTGTGCGGAGTTGGATCGGCTGGGCCTCGGGCATATCCCGGTGCTGGGGTTGGCGAAGGAGTACGAGGAGATCCACCTCAGGGATCGGCCCGAGCCGCTCCGGTTGGGATTGGACAGTGCCGCGGTGAAGATCCTGCAACGGGTGCGTGATGAGGCTCACCGGTTTGCGAACACGTACAACGCACAGTTGCGGTTGAAGCGGATCAGCGAGTCGGTCCTGGACGAGTTTCCCGGCATCGGGGAGGCGAGGAAGCAGGCGCTGCTCAAGAAATTCGGTTCGGTCCAGAGGCTCAAGCTGGCCACCGTGGACGACATTGCGGAGGTTCCGGGGTTTGGAGAACGGTTGGCGGGCGAACTGAAGGCGTTTCTGGAGGCTCGGAGCGGTTGACGGGCAAGACCACTTTGGGTGGCACGACGAAGGTAAGCGGTTTCCGAACAGGGGTTTTTGGGGTGCTTTACGGGGTTGTTGCAATTCGATGGAGACAGTGGGTGATGCTTTCGGCTATTCTCCGCGAACTCGTCACGCGGTGTGTTCCACCATTGGGACGACCTTTTTTCGGCGCGAATGAAAGCCTCTCCAGCCTCAAAGCGCACCGGCATCCTTGCCGGTGGCAATTGGATCATTGACCAAGTCAAGATCATCGACACCTACCCGGGTCTCGAGCAACTCGCCAACATCAAGTCGCAACATCAAGGCACGGGTGGATCGCCTTACAACGTGTTGCTGAATCTGGCGAAACTGGGGGTTGAGTTCCCGCTGCACGGTGCCGGTCTGGTGGGCAAAGACGCCCTGGGCCAGCAGATCCTCGAGGATTGCGGCAAGCACAAGATCGAGACCAAGTACCTCAAGAGCACGGCGGAAGCGCCCACCTCGTTCACGGACGTCATGACCGTGGCGGGGACAGGCAAGCGTACCTTCTTCCACCATCGCGGGGCCAATGCGCTCTGGGATGCCAAGGATCTGGATTTCACCAAGACCAAGGCGAAGATCTTCCACCTCGGCTACCTCCTCCTGCTCGACAAGATGGACGTGGTCAACAAGGAGGGCATCACCCCTGCGGCCAAGCTTCTGGCGGCGGCACAGGCGGCAGGCATCAAGACCTGCATCGATGTGGTCAGCGAGGCCAGCGACCGGTTCAAGGCGGTGGTTACCCCGGCGTTGAAGCACTGTGATTACGCCATCATCAACGAATATGAGGCGGGCATGGTCACCGGCTTCAAGATCCGCAAGGAAGGCGTCCTGGATACCGTGTCCCTGCGTCATGCTGCGGGAGCCATCCTCCAGCACGGCGTCAAGGAGCTCGTGATCATCCATTTCCCGGAGGGCTGTTTTGCTCGGACACGGGATGGCAAGGATCATTGGCAGCCGTCCCTCAAGGTTCCGGCGAAGGCCATTGCAGGTACGGCCGGTGCCGGTGATGCATTCTGCGCCGGTGCGCTGTATGGGTTGCATGAGGGCTGGGATCTCCAGAAGTGCATGCTGACGGCGGTATGCGCGGCCGCTGCCTCGTTGAGTGATCCGACCTGCACGGGAGGCATGAAGCCTCTTGCCGTGGTTCAGGCGTTGCAGAAGAAGTACGGTGTCCGTCCGCCGTTGGAACCCAACGAGGACGATTTCTAGACCGTCCCCTCCGCTCCCCGATGAAGCTGCACGCCAGGTTCGGGTGGTTGGCCTGTCTGGTTCTGGCAACCGCGTGCAGTGTCCTGCATCCGCGCAATCCGTTGCCGGCCACTTCGCTTGGCAAGGCAGATCTCCCCGGTTATTCGGGCATACGGGACTGGGGCGATCACTTCAGTCCCGTGCTCCAGCGCAGCGTGGAAGCTGCCTTGCGGACCGAGGCGGTCCAAGCCACCGGAATAGTTCAGAAACCGATCCAGTATCTGTCGCTCTCTGGCGGCGGGATGAACGGATCGTTCGGAGCTGGCTTGCTTTGTGGGTGGTCGGAACACGGATCCCGGCCCCAGTTTGACTTCGTTACCGGGATCAGTGCCGGGGCACTTTTGGCACCCTTCGCCTTCCTTGGGCCTGATCAGGATGCAGCATTGCGTGAGATCCACGCGAACCTGACGCCTGCCGACCTTTTCCGACGGAAGGGAGTCCTCCGGATCCTCCGGGACGATTCCGCGTTGGATACGGCGCCGTTGCGGCAGTTGTTGAAGCGTTACATCACCGCCGACTTCGTTGCCGCCGTTTCCCGGGAGCACGCCCGGGGGCGTCGGTTGTGGATTGGCACCGCCAATCTGGACGCCCGTCGCCCCGTGATCTGGGACATGGGTGCCATCGCGGCCACCGGGCGGGCGGATGCAACGGAGCTCTTTCTTCAGGTGATGATGGCGTCCGCGGCTGTTCCCGGAGCCTTCCCCCCCGTCTACTTTTCGGTCGAGGCGGATGGCACGCTATACGATGAAATGCATGTCGATGGCGGCGTGGGGCGGCAGGCCTTCGCTTACGGCCCGGTCCTGCATCTCGACGAGATCCGACGTTCATTGGGGGAACTTTGGCGGGATCGGCCGGCGGAGTTGTACATCGTACGCAATGGGGATCTCGCATCCCACTACGACCCGGTGCGCCCGAAGGCGCTCCCCATCGTGATGAATTCATTGCGGGCACTTACGCACCATCAGGCGGAAGGCGACTTCTACCGGATGTTCGTCTATGCGGGGCGGGATCGGTGCCGGTACAGCCTGACAGGGATTCCACAGCAGTATCAGCGGCTTTCCCAGAAGGACTTTGACGCCGGCGAAATGAAACGGCTGTTTCAGTTGGGTGAGCGTATGGGGCGAAAGGGTGGCTACTGGGTTCACGCCCCATGGGAAGAGCTGAGCTTGCCGCCTGACGAAGCGTCGGAGTCTGCGACGCGCTGAAAGCCAGCGGCAGGAAAGCCGCTTTGGCCTAGCGGGAATTCTGTCGGCTGGCGGAGAGCAGCTCCCGAACGGCGGTATAGACCCCGGCAGCCATGGCTTCGTCGGTATACCGGTGGGTGACCGCCAGGCGGCCGGTGTCCCCGAGTTCCCGCAATCGGCTTGGGTTGGCGAGGAGGGGGCGGAGTGCCTGTGCCAGCGCTGCTGGCGTGTTTGGGCCGCAGAGGATGCCTCCACCCGTGTCACCCAGGATCTCGGGATAGGTGATCGATGTGGGTTGTACGAGGGGAGTGCCTGCCGCCATGGCTTCGATCTGGTAAAGGCCGAAGGCTTCGGAGTGACGGCCCGGAACCGAGAGCACGTCGCAGGAGGCATAGAAAGCCACCTTTTCCTCCCGGCTCACGTTGGGGTGGAAGGAAACGTCCGCCAACAGCCCCGCCTTGCCGAGCTTCTGCTTCTGTTCCTCGACAAAAGGAACGTCCGAGGGACCGCAACCGCCGCCGACCTTCAACCGAAGGTTCTTGAAGGCGGCATCCCGTCTCAGCTCCAGAAACGCATCCACAACGATATCGAGACCTTTTTCGGCGCACTGTCGTGCGAAGAAACCCAGAATGAGCGGTTCACCCGGAGCCTTTGCCGCGCGCTCCGGAACGCGGTCGTAGCCGTCGAGTTTGATGCCGTTCGGGACGACGCGGATGCGGTCCGCGGGAACCCCCATACGCTGCCGCATGCGGTCGGCGAAATAGCGTGTCGGTGAGATCCACCCGTCGATGTCGAGGCTCCGGTCGGCCAGGGTCTTCCAGCTTTGGCTGCGCCAGGGTTCCGGAATCGAGTCCAGAAATGCTTCCTCGCTTTGAAGGAACACGATGACGCGCGTGTTCAAGGTTTCCTTGAGGCGACGGGCGAACCCCACCAGCAGGGCATTCGACAGGAAGACGACGTCCGGGTGGGGTTGGGTGGCCAACCACGCAATCAGGTCCTCCAGTTCCCGCGTCTGGCCGCCCTCTTCGCCGCGCAGCATGGAGAGGTTCAATTCACCGACGTCGGAAGCTCGCGTCTTGGCTGCCTTTCCTGCCGCCCATTTCAGGAGTCGGGGGGAATCAAACAGCGCTCGGAACCACGCCGGCGCGCGGCTGTAGCCCGGGACCTTCTGGGAGAGGAAAACGTTGATCCCGCCGAAGAAGGTCGGTGTTCCAGTGTGGGCTGCCGATTCGTCCAGCGTCATCGGCAAGTACAATGGGACCATCAAGGTCTCGTGACCCTGCCGGCGAAGCGCGGCGACGAGGGCATTGTCGCGAAAGCAGTTTCCGCAATACATCCCGCCCGCGCCGGGGGTGATCTGGACGAAGTTCATCCGTGGAGCCGAACGGTGCCTTCGACCGCCCCGGATCTCAAGCGACGGAAGCAGGCTTCAATCGGGGAGCGCCGTAAGGCAGGGTCTCCGGGATTTCGGTGAACTCCGAGAAAGCGGCAAACATCCGGCTGAAGTCCTTGTTCACGTCGCCGGAGAGACAATCCGTGAGGTCATCAGCGACGCTGGGGAACTTCTCGGCGACGGTCTTGAAGCTGACGTTGGGGTCGTAGAAGGCGTAGACCAGCTTCCGCATGTTCTCGACACTCTCGGTCATCTCGGTCGCGTATCCTGAGAACCGTGCTGCAGAAGTGTCGTCGGCGGTCAGCGCGGCGTGGATCGAATCGGCCGCGAGGACACCGCTCTTCAGCGCCAGCATGAGTCCACTCGAGAACACGGGATCCAGGAATCCGTAGGCATCGCCCACGAGGACCAGACCGTCATCCGCGCAGTACTGGCTGCGGAAAGTGTACTCCGCAGTCAGCCAGTATTCGCCGCAGCAGGTTCCCTGAGCGAGATGCTCCTCGATCCAGCGGTTCTCCTTCACCTCCCGATGGAAGATGGTCTTGGGATCCTTGATGCCGTCCCGCGTGAGGTACTTCCCGTCACTCACCACACCGACGCTGACGCGGTTGTTGTGCTGTGGAATGTACCAGAACCAACCCTTTCCCGGGATGAACGCGACGGTGGTTCCTCCTTCGTCGATGCCAGGATCACGCAGGGCGTTGTCGTAATACGTCCATACAGCGACCTTGTTCAGCTTTGGATCGCCCCGCCGCCAGGCGTTGCGCGTGGCGGCCATCGCTTCACGGCCGGTGGCATCGACGGTGACGGGAGCGTGGACGGTGAACTCGCGCCCATCCTTTGAGCGGGCACGAACGCCCACGTAACGGTCCCCGTCCTTCAAGAGTTCGGTGACCTCGGTTTCTTCGCGCACGTCGACACCCTGCTCGCGGGCATTCTCGACCATCATCTGGTCGAATTCGGAACGCAGGACCTGCCACGTCTGGGCGACTGTTTCACGGTCGTAGCGGTTGAAGAAGTAAAAGGGTTGGGAGGCGCGGCCAGAAGGGCTGACGAACTGGACGGAGTACTTCTTGGGGAAGGATGACTTCCGAAGCCTTGGAATCATTCCGAGCCGGTCCAGGGCGTGGTAGGTGAACGGGATGAGGGATTCGCCGATGTGGTAGCGGGGGAACTTCTCGCGTTCGAGGACAAGGACGCGCCGGCCGTGCTGGGCGAGGGCGGTGGCGGTGGCGGTGCCCGCGGGGCCGGCGCCGACGACCACGGCGTCGAAGGACTCGGTTTGATTCATACGCAGACGTACTAATCCTGTTCCGCGAAATCGCCAAGTGGGTTTCTTGGGTGTGGGGTGAATTGGCAAACGAAAGCGGGAAGGATGGGCACCCGGTCCAGGATTGAAGAGACACGGCATCCGCGATGCCGCGCTTTTCCCGAACGTGATTCGCCGGCATGGCGACGTTCGATCGCAGGGGAGGATCAGGGGATACGGGGATGGCGATCCTGCAACATTGGCGGCAGATGTGCGGCAGAAGGGCAAAGACGGCGCGAAGCGGGTTTCGCGGGTTGCGTTGAATGGGGGGGACAGGGTTCAAGGTGGGCGTCTGTCATCCCATTGAATGTACATGAAACCTATGAACCTAACCGGGTCGGGTCGCGCACTTGTGCGCGCCGCGGCCCTCAGCGCCCTCTTGGGTGCTGCCTCGTGCGCCTTCGCTCAGAAGGCGTTTTTTGAAGACTTCGAAGGACTCATCCTCGGACCGAATCGGGAAGAGGGTTTGGCCGGACTCAAGGTCT
>JBIKWS010000220.1:0-6365 GCA_044356195.1 Cyanophyceae cyanobacterium | reverse complement strand
GGGCCGCCTCCGACGCGTCCCTTGAGTTCGCGGATCTGATCGCGCAGCAGCGCGGCCTTCTCGAACTCCAGGTTTTCGGCGGCGGCGATCATCTCCTGCTCCAGGTCGCGCAACGTTTCCGCGTAATCGAATTGCTCCACCGACTCATTGAGCGCGGCCGCGACCGCCTCACGCCCTTGCGGCTGGGAACTTAGCCCCGCCTCGACGGCGCGATGGACACCACGCGGCACGATGCCGTGCTCGCGATTGTAGGCCAGCTGACGCCCACGCCGATACTCCGACACCGCCAGGAACTTCTGGATGCTCTGCGTCCGGACGTCGGCGTACAGGATCACGCGGCCGTTCAGGTGACGCGCGGCGCGGCCGGCGGTCTGGATCAGGCTGGTCGCCGACCGGAGGTATCCCTCCTTGTCGGCGTCCAGGATGGCAACAAGCGAAACTTCGGGCAGATCGAGGCCCTCGCGCAGCAGATTGATGCCGACGAGCACGTCGAATTCGCCGCGTCGCAGGGCCCGCAGGATCTCGACCCGTTCGATGGCGTCGATCTCACTGTGGAGGTACCGGACGAGGATCCCGATGTCGCGAAGGTAGTCGGTGAGTTCCTCGGCGGTGCGCTTGGTCAGGGTGGTGACCAGGATCCGTTCCTTCTTCTCGACGGTTTTCCGGATCTCCTCGATCAGGTCGTCGATCTGACCTTCGAGCGGCCGGATTTCGGCCTCCGGATCCACCAATCCGGTGGGCCGCACGATCTGTTCGGCAATGTTGTCCTGACCGGCCCAACCCAACTCGATCGGACCGGGGGTCGCGCTGACGTAGATGCCCTGCCTCGAAACGCTGCGGAACTCGTCGAAGTTCAGGGGGCGGTTGTCGAGGGCGCTGGGCAGGCGGAACCCATGTTCGACGAGCACCTTCTTCCGGGCGGTATCGCCGGCGTACATGCCGCCGATCTGCGGGAGGGTGGCGTGGGATTCATCGATGACGAGGAGGTAATCGGCGGGAAAAAAGTCGAGGAGGACGCCTGGCCGGGCGCCCGGGGGGCGAGCGGAAATGTGGCGCGAGTAATTCTCGATGCCGGAGCAGAACCCGAGCTCCTGGAGCTGTTCGAGGTCGAACTCCGTGCGCATCTTGATCCGTTGGGCCTCGAGCAGTTTGCCCTGCTTCTCGAACCACGCGATCCGATCCCCCAGCTCCTCGCGGATGGAGAGGATGGCGCGGTTCACCTTTTCCTGCGGTGTCGCGAACTGCTTGCTCGGAAAGACATTCAGCGCGGTCATCACCTCCAGGACCTCGCCCGTGAGCGGTTCAAACCGCGTGAAGCGCTCGATCTCATCCCCGAAGAACTCGATGCGCACGGCGTCCTCCGTGTACGCCGGGTGCAACTCCACGACGTCGCCGCGCGCGCGGAACTTCCCGCGGGTGAGCTCGTAGTCATTGCGCGTGTATTGAAGGTCGACCAGACGCGACAGCAATTGGTCGCGGGTGACGGCCTGCCCGACGCGCAGGGGGATCACCATGGACTCGTAGTCCTCCCGACTGCCGATGCCGTAGATGCAGGAGACGCTGGCGACGACGAGCACGTCCCGCCGCGTCAGCAGGCTGTTCATCGTGCTCAGACGGAGACGTTCGATCTCCTCGTTGATGGAACTGTCCTTCTCGATGAACGTGTCGGTCCGCGGGATGTACGCCTCGGGTTGGTAGAAATCGAAGTAACTGACGAAGTACTCGACGGCGTTGTTGGGGAAGAAGTGCTTGAACTCGGAGTACAGCTGCGCAGCGAGGGTCTTGTTGTGGGAGATGACCAGCGTCGGCCGGTTGAGTTGGGCCACCACATTTGCCGTGGTGAACGTCTTCCCGGAGCCCGTGACTCCGAGCAGGACCTGATGGCGGACGCCCTCCTGCAGGCCGCGCACCAATTTGTCGATCGCCCCGGGCTGATCCCCGGCCGGCGCATATTCCGAAACCAGCTCGAATCGCTCCGCCATCGTCCCGAAACCCTACCCAGACCATGGGTCCAACTCCCGCACGGAATGGTGGGACCGCAGAAAGATACCCGCAGACCGGCGGTTGACCCCCCCACAGAGCAGCCATACTGTGACCCGCAATGGCGGTTCCTGCGCCCCAAGTCATTCCTGATCTGAGCACCACCGATCCCAACGGACGCGTCCGCGCCGCGTGGGAAGAAGTGGTCGCTCCCGTGAAATCGTTCCTCGGACAGGTTTCCGGGCGCCTCGTGGACCAGGTCCGCGAGTTCGAGCCCGAGATTGCCGAGTACGCCCGCTATGCCCTGGACAACCAAGGCAAACAGCTGCGGCCCGCACTCGTCGCCCTGTCGGGAGGAGCCTGCGGCAAGCTGAACGACGATCACATCTCGCTCGCAGCCATCATCGAGATGATCCATCTGGCCACGTTGGTCCACGATGACATCATGGATGGAGCCTCCCTCCGTCGCGGCCGTTCCACCCTCGCCATGCGCTGGGGCAACGACATTGCGGTTCTGGTCGGGGATTGCCTCTTCGCCCACGCCCTCAAGCTGGCAGCGAGCTTTTCAACGGCGGACGTCTGTCGGGCCGTCGCCCTTTCCACCCACGTCGTCTGCGCCGGGGAAATCCTGCAGTCCCATCGGCGACGTCGCTGGAACCTTCCGCGCGCCGAGTACTACAAGGTCCTCGAAATGAAGACCGCGGAGCTGTTCGCCTTGGCATGCGACCTGGGCGGACGGCTGGCCGATGCCTCCCAAACCCAGCGGGATGCCCTGCGCCGCTACGGATTGGCGCTCGGCACGGCCTATCAGATCTACGACGACGTGGTTGATCTGTACGGAGCCGAGGACGACGCCGGGAAATCGCTGGGAACCGACCTCGCGAAGGGCAAGGTCACGCTTCCGCTCCTGATCTTCCTCGAGAACGCCAGCGATCCGGATCGCCAGCAGATGATCCAGTGGCTCGACGCTTGGGATCCGTCCTACTTCGTGGGGGTCCGGGCGATGTTGGACCAATCCAACGCCCTCGAAGCCTCCCGTCAGGTCATCGACGGACTGCTGAACACGGCCCGGGAGTGCACCACTGCCCTGCCCGACACGGCCGAGACCCGCGCCCTTTACGCACTTCCTGGATTTCTCGCGCAACAAACTTCCAGTCTTGGTGTCTGAAGGCCCATGTCTGGCGCAATCGCCCTCATGGACTTCCCCGCGGAAAGACCTGCTACCGCAGTTCCCGCGGCTCCCCCCGTTGATGAATCGGGGGATCGCGAGCTCGTCCGGCTCGCACAATCGGGCGATGCCAACGCCTTCGACGAGCTTGTCGTGCGCTATCAGGAGCGCATCTACGCGCTGGTCTACCACATGACGTCCAACCACGAGGACGCGGGGGACCTGGCGCAGGAAGCCTTCGTGAAGGCGTGGAAGGCCCTCCGCAATTTCAAGGGCGACAGCAGTTTCTACACGTGGGTCTACCGCATCGCCGTCAACCACACCCTCAACCACCTCAAGACCCGACGCGCCCGGACCCAGCACCTGTCCCTGAACGATCTCGATTTCAATGCCGAGCACGATCCGGACCTCGTCCAGTTGATCTCCCACAAGAACCCGCGACGCGACATCAACCTGCGGGAGCTGGGAGAGCGTTTGAACGCGGCCATGCAGAAGCTGTCGGAAGAACATCGGACTGTGGTGACACTGCATGACATCCAGGGACTGCCGCATGACGAGATCGCGAAGATCCTCGAGTGCAATCCCGGTACCGTGCGATCCCGTCTGTTCTATGCCCGCCAGCAGTTGCAGGCATGGCTTGCCGACTTTTTGAGATGAACATGGACTTGCCTCCCGAAAACAACGAAGCGATCCGGCGGCTCCTGGCCCTCAAACGTCACGAAACGCCGCCCCCCGGTTACTTCAGGAACTTCTCAAGTCAGGTCAGGGCTCGGATTGAACGCGATGCCGCCCCTGCTTCCGGAGGTTTCTGGGATCAGATTACCGGCTTCCTCGGTGGCAATGGATGGTGGCGCCAACCCAACGCCCTGATCGGCTCCGGACTCGCCCTCCTGGCCGTCACCGGATTCTTCCTGCGTAACGGCCCGGCTCCGAAGACGACACTTCAACGCCCGCAGGCCGCAGGTCTGGACTTCGGCGGAAGCTCTCAAGGGCTTGCAGCCACCGCCGCCAGTCCTGCTGTTCACGAACGCCTCCAACTCCCTTCCGGCATGAGCTATCGCATCGAAATCCTCGCGATTGACTCCAATCCCCCGCCCTACGGCCTGAGGCTCACACCCATGACGGTGTCAGGCATCGAGTGGCAACGCTGATCCCTTTCGCCCCCTTTCCGGTTCGTTACCCCAAGACACAGAAGGCCCGGGTGGCACATGCCACCCGGGCCTTTTCCTGTCCGGAAACCCGAGGATTCCGGTTCTGGAGGTCAGTTCGACGGCAACAGCACCAGCGAGCCCTTGGCTTCGACCAGCGGCACCACCACACGACCGAGATCGCTGATGGTTGCCTCCACCTTGCCACCTCGGGACAACGCCGGGTGCGTCAGGGAGTACTTGCCGTCAGGGTTGCGCTGCCATTGGCCTTCGCCGGAAAGGTCCATCTTGAACGGCGGGGCCTTCGGAGCCGCGGCGGCTCCACCTTCGGTCGCTGCGGGTCGCGCCTGCCCACGACCACCCAGGCCGTAGCGGGCGGCAAGTCCAGGATCCATGCCAGCACCGGCACCAGCTGTGGGAACCGCCTCGGCGGGAGCATCCGGATTGGCAGGAGCCCCGCCCGTCGAAACCACCGTAAACCGGCCGTCCGTATAGAAACGGAACCGAAGGGGAGTCAGGGCAGCACTGAGGGCCGTACGCAGGAGCGCAAACTCCGTCGGCGGGATGTTGCCCCGTTGACGACGCATGCTGAGGAGGACGTTGGCCACGTCCACTCGCCAACGGCCCAGGATCTTTTCATCGGCGTACTTCGGCGAAACACCTGTTTTGACCCACGCCGTGAAGTCGACCAGATCCGTCTGGGAAAGGGCGGCGACCAACTCGGGATTCGCGAGCACCGCCCGGATCTTGGGGTGGTTGACCACCTGCGAGAATCCCGCCTTGGTCTTCAGCAGATCCAGAAACTCGGCGTCGGCGGCGATGTCGATGACCTCCTGCCGCTCCTCCATCGCGTAGAACGGGGGATAATCGCGGAGGTATTCCAGCAGGGCTGGATTCTCGTACACCAACCCCAGCACATCGGAGACCTCGTAGAAACGGGCCGGCGTGGTGTCCAAGGCCGCAAAGGTACGCTCCCAGGCCGTCCCGGCCATCGAGCGCCGCGCCGACGTGCCCAACTTCACCAGCGCGGGTTCGTTCGCGCCTTCACCCGTGGTCTGGGCCGTGAGGTAACCGCCGACGTAAACCCGCTTGCCTGCCGTGAAGAAGACGATGAGGGCAATCAGAAGGCCCACCACCGCTCCGCCCGCCTGATTCATCTTCCCGAAGGATTCGCGGGTCGCGTCGTCCTCCTTGTACTTCATGTGCAGCACCACCGGCTGGTGCGCGAGGAATCCCAACCCGTAGATCACGAGCCAAACGATGACGAAGGCAAGGAAGCCGGGTAGCCCCTCACGCAGGGCGATGTTGTCCGCGGCAACCTTCGCCGCCACCGGCTCCAGCAGGCGACCCAGCGGATCCATCACTGCGAGTGAAATAACGGTGCCGATCAACGCCACCAACATGCGGATGGCTCCGGAGCCGTAGCCCAAGCCCCCAAACAGCATGGCAAAGAGGAATGCGAAAACCCAGACGAGCATTCAGCTACCGTAGAAAGGTGCAGCCCCGGACGCACGCCGAAACTTTGGGACGTGTCCACCCGATTGACCTACATCCTTGCGCCCGACTGGAGTGGCCAATTGGCCTCATCGGTCAGTCACCCGATCCGTCTTCTTTGCCAGAAGTCAGCATTCCCACACTGATCTCCTGTGGGAATGGTTTCGGGGCGGCGATGTCCTCATCGCCCCGGGACAGGCTTGGAACGGCGACGAGGACGTCGCCACCCCGTTCCATGCGGGGACAGTATCAAGGTGTGCTTGTGCCACAAATCCTCCCAATGTAGTTCTTCCATGTTCCCAACGCTTCCGGCACGCTGATGCCACACTCAAATGAACCGGATTCTGGTCATTGATGACGACCAAGCCATACGCTCGCTCCTGCGGCGGACTCTGGAACGTGCGGGCTATCAGGTTGTCGAGGCATCCAATGGCCGGGATGCCCTGCGCATTGTCCCTTCGGGCCATTTCAACCTCGTTGTCACCGATCTGCTCATGCCCGAGAAGGACGGCATCGAGGTGGTCCTTCACCTGAGACGCACCGACCCGAAGCTGCCCGTGATCGCCATCTCCGGT
>JBIKWS010000219.1:0-6368 GCA_044356195.1 Cyanophyceae cyanobacterium | reverse complement strand
TGAGGATGATCTTCGTGCCCTGGCCCACGCGCGTGATGATGGTCTTGGCTTCGAGCGGGGTGAGGTTCTGGGCCTCATCGACGATCATGTACTGGTGGGCGATCGAACGGCCCCGGATATAGGAGAGGGCTTCCACGACGATCGTCCCTGAGCGGAGGAGATCAGTTGTGCGGCCGTGTTCACGGCCCATGTTGAGGTCGCCGAGCATTTCGAGGGCGTCGTGGATGGGTTGCATCCACGGGGAAAGCTTCTCTTCGAGGGAACCAGGGAGGAAGCCGAGTTCCTTGCCCATGGCGATGGTGGGACGCGCGACGACCAGGCGGCGGAACTCGCGGTCGGTCACGGTCTTCTTGAGACCTGCCGCGAGCGCGATGAGGGTCTTTCCGGTGCCGGCCTTGCCCATCAGCGTGACGAGCTTGATGCGTTCGTCGAGCAGGGCGTCCAGGGCGAAGTGCTGGTCGCGGTTGCGGGGCTTGATGCCCCAGACGTTCTGCACCTCCTGCAACGGGATGATTCGGGTGCCCTTGGGATCCACACGTCCGAGGACCGAACGTTTGGAGGCTCCCTCCTCATACACGGTGCAGTACTGGTTGGGATATCGGACCGGGCCTTCCGGCAGCGGCATTTCGCCGTGGATGCGGAAGCTGGTCATGCTGCTGGCCGGGGCGGTGACCTCGAAGAATCCGGTGTAGAGATCCTTCAGGTTGACCTGGTCGGTCTCGTAATCCTCGGCGGTCAACCCGTAGACGTCGGCCTTGAGCCGGAGGTTGATGTCCTTGGTGACCAGGATGGTCTTGTGGTCGGCGTCCTCGGCCTGGACGGCGAGCGCGAGGGAAAGGATCCGGTTGTCGACGGAACCAGAGCCAACGATGACGGGCGCGGCGCCCCGTTGGTTGGGTGTTTCGAAGATGATGCGGAGCGTTCCGCCGTTGGTGAGGGGCACGCCCTTGGCGAGCGAACCCTGACTTCGCAACGTGTCGAGCCGGCGCGAGACGGACCGGGCATTCTGGCCGCGCTCGCTGGTCTCGCGCTTGAACTTGTCGATCTCCTCGATGACTTCGATGGGCACCAGGACCTGGTTGTCCTGGAAGTTCAGGAGCGCGTTGGGGTCGTGAAGCAGGACGTTGGTGTCGAGGACGTAGTTCTTGATGTGGACCGGTGTCGCCTGGGCGGGAGCGGCAGGGGGACGAGGACGACGGGAGGGTCGGGAGGCGGCGGGTTTTCCAGAAGAACCGCCGGAATCGAGCGCGCGTTCGAGCACGACGCAGACGATGCCCCGATGTCGTCGCCGGACAAGTGGATTCTCGTGACAATGGTGCGGCAGGGTTGAATCGGGGAACTTCGAGTGAGGCGCTTCTTCCACAGCCTGCTGACCTCGTCTTTCGACCGTAGCTGACGAGGTAACGAGGCGGGGCAAAGGGCTGTGGGCGCTAAAAGGGGCGGGCACCCGAAGATGCCCGCCCCGAATCTCGTTCTCGTTCTTCCCCGGACTTGCGGGGCAGTCGTGTCAGCGCGCGACGGCGCGGTAGAACGCGGCGGCGGCCGAGGCCGGAGCCGTGAAGGGCTGGGCCGTGGTGGCCGTGCCGACCTTCTGCCACGTGCCGAGGACGTTGCCGGACTCGATGTCGTAAGTGCCGGGATCGGCGACGGTGACGACGACGTTGGCACCCTCGATGCGCGCGGCGACCGTGGTCCGGACACTCGGGGTGAGGTTGATCGTGTAGGCGAAGACACCTTGGTTGGAATCCAGCACAAACACGCGGCTGCCCCCGAAGGCGATGGCACCGGTGCCGTTCACGTTGGGGTTGTCGATGGGGAACAGTTCCTGGTCGAGCAACACCGGGTTGTCGATATCGGCGATGCTGTAGAGCAGGAGGTTGTCGGGTGTTTCGAGCGCTGTTCCGGCGAGCAGCGAGCGTGTGGTGTCGATGGCGAGGTGGGCGACGGCCGTAGGGATCTGCGCCGCCGCGTAGGTGCGGGCGAGGGTCGCGGAACTGGCGGCGGGATCGAAGGCCACGTGGACGATGGGAGAGCCGCTCGCGGTGCCGAACACGCTGTTGCCCGGACCAAAGGCCACGCCCAGTCCAAAGCCACCGGCACTGACGCCGTCCGCACTGTAGACCTTGGTGGTCGTGAAGACGCCGCCCGTGACGGAAACGACGGCGAAGGAGGTCGAGCTCCGGGAGCCGAACAGCAGTTCGGTCGTGTCCCCGCGACCGCGCACGGCGAACGTGTCACCGAAACGGACATCGGCCGGAAGGTCAGGGATGTCGAGGGCGACGGGGACGGCGTCGGGAGCGTCGGATTCCCAACGATAGACGCGGAGGGCGGCACCGCTGCCAGCGGCGGGCAGGTTGAGGTTGGCCACGTAGACGGCCCCGTCTTCGGCGACGCCGATCATGTTGACGGGGATGGTGGCACCGGTGATGACGCTGAAGCCGTCGCCGTCGGTGGTCGCAAGGCGGTGCTTCTCCGCGCCGGTGGCGGCGTCGAGGACGGCCACGATGTTGCTGCCGGAGCGTGAGACGTAGAGGACATTCCCGGAGACCGGGTTGAACGCGAGGCCGCGCTGGGTGCTGTCGGTGTTGATGGTGCTCCGCTCACCCGCGAGGATTCGCCAGGCGGGCGTGAGGACGGGGGTGTTGAAGGGTTCGCGGACGAACACGTTCGCCGGGTTGCTGGTGATGCTGCCGGCACTGTTGGTGATGATGACCGAGTAGGCGCCGGCCTGGTTGGTGGTGAGGGCCGAGAGGGTCAGGCTGGAGAGGGTGGCCCCGGTGATGGGGGCGTCGTTCAGCAGCCATTGGTAGGCGAGGGGCGCTGTGCCCTGCGCGCCGACACTCAGGCTGAAGGTGGTGCCTACGTACGGGCTGCCGCCTGTGGGTTGGGTGGCGACCGACGGTGCCGTCAGGACCTGTTCGATCAGCGCCGCGAGGATGCCGTTGTTGGTCTCGAGTGCGAAGAGCGTGTCCGACGAGAACGCGGCGGCACCAGTGCCGTTGCCGTTGGCATTGGACGTCGGGAAGGGCAAAGGGTCGCCGATCTGCACCGGGGCCGCGGGATCGGTGATGTCATAGACCCGGACGTTGTGGGCGGTGAAGTCGACCGTGGCCAGACGCTTGGCCTCGGCGTCGGTGGCGATGTTCGCACTGGAGAGGGGCACCACGCCGGTGGCGTAGGTGGTCAGGGTGCGGGCGGTGTAGTTCGTCGTTGTCACACCATTTGTCGTCGTCAGCGACATGCCGAGCTCCAGCCGACGCAGGTTGGAGTTGCTGACATCGGTAAAGACCGTGTTGCCGGCGCCCCACGCCAGACCAAGGCCGGCGGCACCGGAGGCGAGGTCCGTCGTATAGGCCGTCGGAGTGAAGGTGGTGCCGTCGGTGGTGCGGAACACGAGCAGGTACTTGCCCGTGCGCGAGCTGAGCAGCAGTTCGGTGGAAGCCCCGGAGCCGCGCACCGCGAAGGCGTCGCCGAAGCGGACGTCGTTCGGAGCGCTGGCAACGAGGCCCAGGTCGGTGGCGGCGTTTCCGCCGTAGGCCAGCGATGCCGGTTCGGTGACGTCCGCCTTGGCCCAACGATAGATGCGGACGGGTTGGGCGGCCGAGGTCGCAAGGTTGCAGGCGTAGATCGCGCCGTCGGTACCGGCACCGACGAGGTTCAGGGTGAACGTGCCGCCGGTCAGGAGGTTGTCCCCGTTGCTATCCGTGAATTGCAGGGCGCGGGGAGCACCAATGTTCGGATCCTCGGAGCCGTCGGCACCCGTGGCCGCGTCCAGCAGGAGGACGCGGGCACCTCCGGCGCGGGGAGCGATGACGACGTACTTGCCGACGGGGTCGTAGGCGAGGCCGCGAAGGAAGTTTCCGGTTTCGACATAGTCCCGATCGGCAGGAGCGATCTGCCACTTGGGAATGAGTTGGTCGGCCTGGGCGATGCCCACGGCGAGCGCTCCGAAGGCGAGGCCGCGGAGGAGAAGGTTCGTTTTCATGGTGCGAGTGCGAAGCCAGGGTGAACCATACGGGTTCACCGATGAGCCCAAGCTGTACTCGCGCAGGAGTGCGAAGTCAAAGAGGGGGAAGGCGGGGAGGAGGGGGAGGTTTCAAGTTCCAAGTTTCAAGTTTGGGCGGATCATGAACAATGCCGGGTGAGGGCACCCGGCCTTCAAGCGGGAGTTCGCAGTTGCCAGTCGCCAGTTCCCAGGTTCCTACGCCGGAGGCGTTGAAGCCGGTAGCCCGGGGTCGCGAAGCGCACCCCGGGAAGCGGCGGAAAAGATCACCAACCCTGGAGGGGTTGCAGCAGGGAGCGGAGATCTTCGCACCGCCTTCGGGGTGCGTGCCCCTCAACACGCAAGACCCCGGGTAGGCGCGGTCGCGCCAACCCGGGACTACCGGCTGCAACGCCTCCGGCGTAACGGAGGGCGTGCGGGGCAGGGGATGCGCCGGGACATCGGATGGAGTTCCCAGTTGCCAGTTCCCAGATGCCGGCAATGCCGGGTGAGGGCACCCGGCCTTCAAGCGAAGTCACCGGGAACTCAAACATTGGAATCGGGGGCTGGCAGGGTCAGGATCGACCCATGAAATCCCCGTGGTGCTGGTTGGGTCTTGCCGTGGCGTTGTCGGGTTGCGCGACGCCTTCCCCGAAACTGTTGCAGCCGTCGCCGGGCGCGGCTGGTCAGCAGGTGGAGACGACCTTCCGTCAGGTCGTGACGCGGACGAACTCGGTGCGGTTCCTGTTGTCGCTGCCTTCGGAGTACGGGACCGACACCACCAAGCGTTGGCCGCTGGTGATGTTCCTGCACGGGGCAGGCGAGCGGGGAACGGATCTCAAGAAGGTGGCGGTGCACGGCCCGCCGAAGATGGTGGCCCAGGGACGGTCCTTTCCGTTCGTGCTGGTTTCCCCCCAATGTCCCGACAACGAGGTGTGGGATCCGGATGTGCTGATGTCGCTGGTGGATACCTTGCAGGCCGAGTTGCGTGTGGATCCCGTGCGGACCTATGTCACCGGGTTGAGCATGGGCGGGTACGGGACCTGGGCGCTGGCGTCGAAGTATCCGCAGCGGTTTTCGGCGGTGGCTCCGGTGTGTGGCGGCGGCGAGCGGATCCGAGCCTTGCTGCCCAGCCAGCGCGAGGCCTTGAAGACGCTGGGTGTCTGGGCTTTTCACGGCGGCAAGGACAACGTCGTGGCCTTGTCCGAAAGCGAACGGATGGTCGACGCCTTCAAGCGGGCGGGGGTTTCGGACATCCAGTTGACGGTGTACCCGGAGGCTGGCCACGACTCCTGGACGGAGGCGTACCGGACTGAGGCGCTGTACACCTGGATGCTGCAGCATCACCGGTAGCAGCGGCTCAGCCGTCTCCAGGATCAGCGATCTCGCGCAGAGGTGCAGAGACGCTGAGAGGGACAGGAAAACGGGGGTTTTGGAACTCGTGCAGCGGCTCACCGCCGGGTGACTCGTCGACCGTGATTGAGTGATCCTTTCTCCCTGCGTCCCCGCGTCTCCGCCCGAGCCATTCTCCTCCATCCGTCTGCAAGGAGGCGGCGTCATGGTCGTGCGGCATCCGACCAAAGACCTGTGGGGATTGCGCCGGCAGGACCGGAGGTCGGATGGCGCGGGAAGGGCTGGGTGCGGTGGGATGGCCGCATGCAAAAGTCTGTTGTGATGGTTTGGCTGGCGTGTGCCGGAATCGGTGTTGCGACGCCGTTGTCCGCCGGGTGGGTGTCCAATGAGGAAGCGGATTTCATCCTGGGGGATGCACGCCTGCCGGATCCGTGGACTCTGCGCAACGCCTCCGATGTCGACGTGGATGGAGCCTCTGGAAAGGTGTTCGTCGTGGACGCAGGGCATCATCGGGTGCTGCGGTACCCGTCGATTGCGGCCTATGCGAACGGTGAACCGGCAGAGGCCGTGCTGGGACAGGCGGACCTGTACTCGGCAGAGGCGAAGACCACGGCGGCCGGGTTGAATACTCCGTACATGGCCACACTGGATGCCGCGGGGCGGCTGTGGGTCCTGGACGCCGGAAATTATCGTGTGTTGCGCTGGGATCAGGCGGCCACGGTGGCGAGCGGTGCATCGGCGGTCCAAGTACTGGGCCAGCCGGATTTCGTCACGGCCGACAACGGTGGGGAAGGCCGGATGAGCCAGCCGACGGCGTTGGCCGTGGATTCGAAGGGGCGGTTGTATGTCGGCGATTCGCGGGGCCGTCGCATCCTCCGGTTTGATGGCGCTGCTTCGAAGACGAACAGGGCTCCCGCGAACGGCCTCCTGGGACAACCGGATTTCCAGACGTACGTTGTCGGCAAGGCGCCCAACCAGTTCGAGGGGGTGAGCGATCTCGCCTTGGACGCGCAGGACCGACTGTGGGTTGCGG
>JBIKWS010000218.1:0-6384 GCA_044356195.1 Cyanophyceae cyanobacterium | reverse complement strand
GCCACGCCTCGGTGCTGTGGGACGCCGGGAGTGAGAAGGAGACTGTGGTGCCGTTGCGATCCCGTCCTCCGGCCTCGACAAGCACGCCAAGGCCCGCACCGAAACAGGGAGCGGAGACGGCGAGGAGCAAGGCCACGGTGGCGGACGTTTGAAGATTCAAGATGGGGGCGAGGAGGGAACGGGAGGGAAGGATTTTCAAGATCGAACTCCGCGACGGCTGTGGCTGGCGGCATGGGAGGCGCTTTCCCACTCGGTATCGGGATCGCAATCGGGATCGGGATCGAACCTGATTCTTCCCTCCCCAACCTTTTCGATTCCGATACCGATCCCGACAGTAGCTGACGAGGTCACGAGGCAATGGTTGACCACAGCCTCCTGACGTCGACTGCTACGCAGCGGGCTTCAATCTTGAACCTTGAAACTCCGCGCCCCTCCCTCACTTGTGCTGCGCGCTGGTGGCGAGGTATTCGAGCAACCCGGCGAGGTCATCCGCCGGCAACTGCTCGAAGCCGCCCGGCATGATCGATTGGTTCGACGGTTCGATCGACTGGATGTCCTTCCGCTGGATCGCGTGCTTCTGGCCGGCGGTGTCGAGGATCTCGATGCTGGTCGCGGTCTCGGTGTCGAGGCGGCCCGCCACGGTTTCGCCGTCGCGCGTCACCACCGTCCACAGGCGGTAATTGGCCTCCACCGAGCGGTTGGGATCGAGGATCTCGACGAGCAACTCCGACTTCGGACGCACCCCGATGCCGGTGAGGTCGGGTCCGATCCGCTGTCCCTTGCCGTTCAGGGCATGGCAGATCTGGCAGGAGGTTTCGAAGACCTGACGTCCGCGGGCGGCATCGCCGGTGCGGTTGGCGACGGGGAGGAGCTTCTGGATCATGGCTTCCATCTCGGCGGTGCCCTTGATGGCCTTCTTGCCGCTGAGATCGCGGGCCTTCTCGGCGATCTGGCGATCCGGGTTGTTGCGGAGCTGGCCCCATTGATCGTTGGCGATGTCGGTCCGGTCGAGACGGCCGGACTCCACGGCGGCGAGGAGGCCCTGGGCCCATTCGGTGCGCCGCAGGAGGGTGGAGATGGTGGCGCGTCGGGCGGCGGGGGTGAGGCGGGACCATGCGCCGAGCAACTCACCCGCGGTGGCCGATTGCCGGCTGACACCGACAGCCTGCAGCAGTCCGGTGGTGAGGGCCGGGGCCGTCTGCGGCGTGATCAACGCGAGCACTGCGCGCACCGACTCCGCCCGGTCGTCGAGGGTCACGAGCCGACGCGCGAGGGCGATCCGTTCGTCATCCTTCATTCCGGCTTCACCGAGTTTTCCACGCAACGCAGCGGCGGTGGAATCGATGACCGAGGCGAAGATCTCGCGTCGGCCCCAGCGGTCGGCGAGACCGATCAACGAGCCACGCGCCGAATCCGAGAGTCCGAGTGCGAGGGACTGCAGGCGCTTCTCGTCCTCGGCGGAAATCGTGGGAGCCTTGCCCGCGGGCCATCCGGCGGTCAGGCCATCGAGGATGGGTGCCGCGACGACGGCGGGCGCGGTCTTCAACGCGAGGGCGGTGACGAGGCCGCTGGCGGAATCCACGGTGGCGTGATGGGCGGAAACGACGCGCACGACTTCGAGAACGGAGTCCGGGAATGCCTGGGCCATGCCGCGAACGGCCGGGCTGGTGGCCGCCTTCAGGAATCCGCGGTGATGCTTCGCGCCGGCCGACGTAGCCGCATGCGGGATCCAGCGATCGCCGGCATTGGGTTCCTGACGCAGCGCCGCGAACGTGGCGGCACCGAGGGCGTCCTGCTCGGGCATGTCGGCCACCGCGAGAAAGGCGGCGAGGCGAACCTGCGCATCCGGATCCTCGAGCAGGCGCGCGTCGAGGAGGGACTTCGCGCCCGCGGCATCCCGCGGCAACACGCCGAGGCCGGCTCGACGCACGGCCGCGCTGCGATGACGGAGGGAGGTATTGGCGGCGCGACGGACGTTGGAGGCGTCACCCACGCCGAGGCCGGACAGGGTCCACAGGGCATGCTGGGCACCGACATTCAGGCCAACCGGATCGACCGAACGTTCCTGGGCGAGCCGCAGGAGCGCGGGCACGGCTTCGGTACCACCTTTTTCAACAAGGAGCCGTTGGGCGTGAAGCCGCCAGAGCTGGTTGTCGTTGCGCAGGGTCTCGACCAGCTTGGCCGTGGTCGCACCCGTCAGGTTGATCGGAGCCACCTTCCGCGCCTGTTCCCAGGCAACCCGATAGATCCGTCCGTGGCGTTTGTCGCGGAGCGGCGTCTCGTAGGCGTTGCCCTTGCCGTTCTTGAACCCATGCGGCGTCGGGTTGTGCTGGATGATGTAGTTGTACCAGTCGAGCACCCACACCGCGCCGTCCGGCCCGACCTCCGCCATGATGGGCGCGCACCATTCGTCCGAACTGGCGAGGAAGCTCTTGTCGTTCCGCGCGACAAAATCCGCGCCCTTGCCCTCCAGCCGGAACATGCCGATCAGGTGTCCGGTGGGTTCGGTGACGAACGACACGCGATTCCAGAAGTCCTTCGGGTAATTCCGCGCGGTATAGAGGGCATGACCCGCACCGGCCGTGTAGCGGCCGTGGGCATCGACCTGACGGACCTGGGAGGTGACGGGGTAGAAATCCTGCCGGTCGGCGATGGTCTCCATGCGGCTGGCGGTCCAGCCGTTGACGGATTCGTAGTAGCGGTTCGCGACCGCCATGTACCAGGACGCGTTGTTGTTCGCCGTGGATCCGAAGACCGTGCCGTCCTCGCTGAAGCCCAGGCCCCAGGTGTTGTTGTTGCTCGAGCGCACGAACTCCAGTTGCGAGCCGTCGCTCTTGAAGCGGTAGACGCCCATGCTGAAGCGAACGCGCTTGCCGCCCACGTCCCCGTCGAACCCGCTGTATCCCACGACACCCCAGATCCAGTTGTCCGGACCATACCGCAGGTTGGAGGCGGTGGCGTGCGTGTCGCCCATGCCCCAGCCTTCGAAGAGCACGCGCCGTTCGTCGGCCTTGTCGTCACCGTTCGTGTCCTTGAGGAACAGGGTGTGCCCGGACTCCACGACGATGAGTCCGCCCCGCGCGAACACCATGCCCGTGGGGATGCTCAATCCTTCCGCGAACACGGTGAACTTGTCCGCCTTGCCGTCCGCATCCGTGTCCTCGCAGATCTTGATGCGGTCGCGCCCCTGGCCCGCCGGTTGCAATTCGTTCGGGTAATCAATCGTCTCGGCGATCCATAGGCGCCCCCGTTCGTCCCATGCCATGCAGATCGGCTTCAAGATCTCGGGTTCCGACGCCCACAGTTCCGTCCGGAACCCGGGAATGGTCACGATGTGCCGATGCGATTCCGCCGGCGAGATCGGGAGCTGCATCTCGGACCGGACCTCGCCCTGTGTTCCCCATTTCTCGCCCGCGATGTAGTTCGGGATGGCGTCCGGTGATTTCTGGTACGGCAAGGGGGGCAGTCCCGGGTGCGGACGCAGGTTGGATTCCGCCGGCGTCCCGGCGGATGCGGAATCAGCGACGCTAAGGACGGCCATGAGCACGGCCGACGACAGGATGGCCCGGCGGGCCGCATTCGGGGACAGGTTCACGCGCATCAGTCTACAACCGATCCCAAAAGGCTGAATGAGATTCCGCGCAATGGGGCTGGAAGAATTTACCCTGAAGGGGGATCCCAGTTCCCAGTTCCCAGTTGCCTGCTACGCCGGAGGCGTTGAAGCGGGTAGCCCGGGGTCGCGAAGCGATACCCCGGGTAGGCGCGTTCGCGCCAACCCGGGGCTACCGGCTGCAACGCCTCCGGCGTTCCGGGAACTGGTATCTGGAGACTGGGAACTCTTCACCCGGCGTATCAGGGATCCGCCGGGTGGAGGCACCCGGCCTTCAGTTGCCACCCGTTGTAAGACAGGCTTACTTGACAGGATGCAGAGCAATGTCTTGCTTGAGCCATGCTAACCACCCGGCTATCGAGCAAAGGTCAGGTCGTCCTGCCGCGAATGGTACGGACACAGCTGCGTCTGGCACCCGGAGTCAAGTTGGTGTGCGAGGTTCGGGGTGACAGCGTCGTCCTGACCCCGCAATCGACGCAGAGCAGCAAGGAGTACGTGATCGACCCCATCAGTGGGTTGAGGATTTCCAAGCGAAGGCCACGGGGAGAGCGGGTGTCGAGCGACATGGTGCGCAAGGTCATGGAGGAGTTCCCGTGACCTTCCTGCTGGATGTGAACGTTCTGGTGGCGCTCGCCCACGAGGGCCACACGGAGCACCGCCGCGTCTCACGCTGGTACGCCTCCCAGCCGGCTGTTGAATCCCGTCTCGCCACCTGTTCGATCACAGAACTTGGCTTCGTCCGCGTGAGTCTCCAGACAGGCCTCGAGGCATCGGTATCAGAAGCCGTTGAGACGCTGTCCGGCATGATCGCCTCCAGCCGGATCCCGTTCGTTCGGTTGCCCGACGAACTTGGGGCTGCGGATCTCCCCAATTACGTGAAAGGTCCCAGACAAGTGACCGATGGTCACTTGCTCTCCCTGGCGCAGAGGCACAAAGGAAGCCTTGTCACCCTGGACCGTAGCATCCCGGGGGGCATGGTGATCCCGTAGAAAAAGCCTGCACGCCATCACCGTCCTCACGCGGCGGAGTGCGGGAGTTTCAAGTTTGAAGCCCAACGCCGGGTGGGGGCACCCGGCCTCCAGTGGGAGTTGCCAGTCCTCAGAGAGTTTGGCGGAGAGTCCCAAGTTGCCAGAACTGGGAACTGGAGACTGGGATCTGGGTTCTTACAGTCCCACCTTCACGTGCTTGGGCTTGAGGTATTCGAAGAGGGCGCGGCGGCTGAGCTCGAGTCCGTAGCCGGAATCCTTCCACCCGGCATAGGGACCGTAGTTCGTGTTCACGGCGCCGTGATTGACGCAGACGGTGCCGGCTTCGAGGGCTTCGCTGACGCGGACGGTCGTGGTGAGATCGCGCGTGAAGAGGTAGCTGACCAACCCATAGGCAGTGTCGTTGGCGAGGGCGATGGCCTCCTCGATCCGCTCGAAAGTGGCGACGCCCACAATCGGTCCGAACGTTTCCTCCCGCATCACACGCATCGCGTGGGTGCAGTCCGCGAGGATCGTGGGCAGGAAGTAATGGCCGCGCGCGAACGTGTCGCCCTCCGGTGATCGGCCACCGGTGATCAATCCAGCGCCGACAGCGACCGCATCGGCCACATGTTCCCGGCACAGTTGCACACCGTCTGCCGTGGCCATGGGTCCGAGATCGACGTTCGGATTGGAGATTCCATCGCCCAGGGTGAGGGCTTCGGCGGCCGACTGGAGGTGCCGGAGGAATTCGTCCCGGATGGAGGCGTGCACGTACACGCGGTTCACGGACGAACAGGATTGGCCGTCGTTGCGGAAGGCCTTGTAGGCAATGACGCGGGCGGCGGCCTCCACCTGCGCGTCGGCACAGACGATGGCCGGGCATTGGCCCCCGAGTTCGAGGGACACCTTCTTCAGGAACGGCGCGGCAAGACCGAGGATGCGCTTCCCGGTTTCGGTGGATCCGGTCATGGCGATCTTGGCGACGCCGGGGTGCCGGACGAGCGCTTCACCCAGGGTTGCGCCGGGACCCGTGACGACGTTGATGACGCCGGGTGGGATGCCGCCCTCGGTCAACGCCCGGCAGAAGGCCAGCGGCGAGAGCGGGGTGACGGTGGTGGGCTTCACGACGACGGTGCATCCCGCCGCCAAGGCCGGACCCAGTTTCCAGCTGAGCAGGGAAACCGGGTAATTCCACGGTGTGATCAGTCCGCATACACCCACCGGTTGCCAGTTCACCCAGGAGCGGTAATCACGGTGCTCCGTCGGATTCGTCCAGCCTTCAATGCGGACGCCTTCCGCGGCGTAGTAGTCGAGGGTGTCACAGGAGCCAACGACCTCGGACTTCGATTGTGCCAGCGGCTTGCCCTGCTCCAACGCCATGAGGTGGCCGATGGCCTCCGCCTGGGTGCGCGCGTGGGCGATGGCCTTCCGCAGGATCCGCTCGCGGTCATAGGCCGTCAGGGCCGACCAGGAGCGCAGGGCATCGCGCGCGGAGAGCACGGCGGCGTCGATGTCCACGGCGGAAGCGCGGGCGACGGAGCCGATGACGCTTCCGTCGTGGGGGGAACGGATGTCCGTGCGGGCACCGTCGGCTGCGGGCCGATCCTGACCGGCGATGAAGAGATCGAAATGCGGGTTCATGGGGTGGCGCTCATGTCCTGGACGGATGGTGCAGGGCATCGTCGCGGCCTGGATGATTCGTACAAGAAGAAGAATGGTGCGGTTACGGCCGGATCCTGCCCCCGTTTGAGAAATCGACCGGGGCGGCGATGTCCTCATCGCCTTGGGAATGGCTTTGGAACGGCG
>JBIKWS010000217.1:0-6407 GCA_044356195.1 Cyanophyceae cyanobacterium | reverse complement strand
GAGACGATCGGGCAGACGAACGGAAGGTCCTGTTCAAGGGCTGGAACATGGGCGACACCCACGCCACCGCGAGCAACCTGCGCTACGGCTTCGACAACTGGATCTGGGGAACCGTCGGGTACTCCGGTTTCAACGGCACCGTCGGCGGCAAGCAGGTCCGCTTTGGCCAGGGCTTCTTCCGGTTCCGTCCGGATGGTTCGGAACTGGAGTTCATCCGCTCCAGCAACAACAACACCTGGGGACTCGGCCTGACCGAGGACAACCTCCTCGTCGGCTCCACCGCCAACGGGAATGCGAGCATGTACATGCCGATTCCCAACCGATACTACGAGGCCGTCCGCGGATGGTCCGCCGCGCGCCTCGAGAGCATCGCCGACAGCCAGCGCTTCTTTCCGCTCGTGACCTCGGACAAGGTCCGTCAGGTCGATTTCCACGGCCAATACACCGCCGCCGCCGGCAGCGCGATCTACACCGCGCGCAGCTTCCCGAAGGAGTATTGGAACACGGCCCAGTTCGTCTGCGAACCCACGGGTCACCTCATCGGGCGCTTCAACCTGCACCGCACGGGAGCCGATTTCATCGCGTACAACTCCCGCAACTTCGCCGCCTCGACCGACGAGTGGACCTCGCCGGTCTGTGCGGAGGTCGGGCCCGATGGCGCGCTGTGGGTGAGCGATTGGTATAATTACATCATCCAGCACAACCCCACGCCGCGCGGCTTCGGCACCGGCAAGGGTGCGGCGTATGAAACGCCGTTGCGCGACAAGATCCACGGCCGCATCTACCGGATCGTTTCGAAGTCGGGCCGATTGACCCAACCGTTGCAGGCGTCGAAGGAGCCGTTGAAGTCGGACGCGCTGGTGGCCGCGTTGAAGCATGAGAATCTGGGCGTCCGCCTGACCGCCCAGCGGTTGCTCGTGGATGCCCGCGACCTGAACGTCGTCCAGCCGCTGCTGGCGCTGGTTGCCGACACTTCCGCCGATGACATCGGGTTGAACCCGGGAGCGCTGCACGCGCTGTGGACGCTTCACGGACTGGGGGCGATCCAGAACGCGAATCCCGCTGCCATGCGCACGGCCCTGGCGGCCCTGCGGCATCCCGTGGCAGCCGTCCGCCGTGCGGCGATCATGGTGTTGCCGTCGTCGCCAGCCACGTTGGCGGGCATCCTGCAGGCGAAGCTCCTCCAGGATTCGGACCCGCAGGTGCGCCTGGCCGCCTTCCTCGGCCTGGCCGACCAGGCTCCGTCCGATCTCGCCGCGAAGGCCGTTTTCGAAGCCCTGCAGAATCCCGCAAACACCGAGGATCGCTGGTTGCCGGAGGCGGCGACCGCAGCGGCGGCGCGTAGTGACTCCGGTTTCCTGCGCACCGTTCTGGCGCAGTTCCGTCCGGCCACCAACACGGCCACGGCCGCTCCCCAGGAGCCGGTCAACGCCATCAGCAATCCGTCCTTCGAGACCGCGAACGATGGCCGGCCCGCCGCATGGCGACCCATCACGCACAATGGCCGCGGTGAATTCACCGTCGCCGATGTCGGCCGCACGGGCGGTCGTGCGGTGAAGATCACGTCCACGGGTGGCGGTGACCTGAGCTGGGCCAACGTGGTGAAGATCAAGCCGCGCACGGATTATCTCCTCCGCGGTTGGATCAAGACCGAGGGTGTGAAGAAGCGCGGCAACGCGCAGGGCGCGATGTTCAACATCCACGAGTTGCAGGACCCGGTGCGCGGTGGCACGGGCAAGGTGCTCGGGGATTCCGACTGGACCCAGGTCGAGCTGGCCTTCAACAGCGGCCAGTTGACCCAAGTCACCGTGAACTGCCTCTTCGGCGGCTGGGGCCAATGCACCGGCACGGCCTGGTTCGACGACATCGAATTGATCCCGGCCCCCGGCTCCGAACTCGGCGGCGAAGTCGGTCGCATCGTCCGGTCGGTGACCGCGCATTACGCCGCTCGCGGGCCTTCCGACTCCATCGTCGAGACCCTCGTTTCGTTGAAGGGCGCGCCGGAATCCGTGGGCGTCGCCGTTCTCGACGGCCTGGTGAATGGCTGGCCGCGCGGCACGAAGCCCACGCTCGCGGATGCCGACAAGACTGCTCTCGATGGATTGATCCGGACTGTTCCCACGGGCGTTCGGGATCGGCTCCTGGCCCTCGCACTCCGCTGGGGTGAACCCGGACTTTTCCAGTCCGTGCTTCCCGAAATCGCCGCGGGCTTGCGCAAGCAGCTTTCGGATTCCGCCGCCACGCCGGAGCAGCGCCTCGTCGCCGCGCGGCAACTGATCGGGTTGCAGGTGGCCGCTACGGATCTCACCGCGGTGGTCTCGCAGATCAACGTCCTGACCGCGCCGGCGCTGGCGACCGGCCTGGTGAATGCCCTCTCGGAAAGCCGGGAAGCGGCTGTGGCCCCGGCCATCCTGGGACGGTGGAATGAGTTCACCCCGGGCGTCCGTCGGGCCGCGGTTTTCACCCTGATGCGCCGCGCCGAATGGGCGGGGGCGCTGCTCGACGCCGTCGAGAAGGGTTCCGTGAGCCGTGGCGATGTGGCCGCCGATCAATGGACGCAGCTGAAGGCCAACGCCAACCGCGACGTGGCCGAACGCGCCACGAAACTCTCCGCCGCCATGGGTGCCGTCTCTGCCGATCGCGAGGAGATCGTGAAGCGCCTGCTGCCGCTTGCGAAGGAGAAGGGTGACCTCGCCCGTGGCAAGGCGGTCTATGTCGCCAACTGCGCCGCCTGCCATGTGTTCGAAGGGGCCGGCGGAAAGATCGGGCCCGAACTCACCGGCATCGGCGCGCGCGACCGCGGCGAGATCCTGACGGACATCCTCGATCCCAACCGTTCCGTGGAGGCCAACTTCCGCCTGTGGACGGTGACGACCAAGGACGGCGAGGCCTACTCGGGGCGGTTGGAGACGGAGACCCAGACCACGGTCGAGATCCTCGATACGGCCGCGCAGAAGCACGTCATCCAGCGCAAGGACATCGCCAGCATGGAAGGCTCCGCGCAGTCGATCATGCCTGCCGGCTTCGATGCGCTCCCCGCCGACGACCTGAAGTCACTCCTCGAATACCTGGCGTCCTCCGTTCACAAGTGAGGGGGGCGGGGAGATCCCAGTCGCCAGATTCCAGAAGAACGGGGAAGCAATGTCCTCATCGCCGTTGCGAGGGGATCTGGGAACTGGTTTCTGGGCTCTGGAAACTCCCCCCTGAAGGCCGCGTGCCCTCACGCGGCGGAACCACGGATCACGCCGGGTGGGGGCACCCGGCCTTCAACGGACGGTGGTCGTTTCGTTGTCAGGTCGCCGCCGCCCAGCGCCGGAGGCGCGACAGAAGATAGGCCCGGGCGTGAGCCCGGGTTCACCGATCCTCCCGCGGCCCAAGCCCCAGCGGGGCGACAGATTCCAGACACCCCTCACCTCTGGAAGGTGGGCTTCACCTTCACCACGGTGACGTAGGTGGAGGACCCAACACCGGTGGATTTGGGGCCGAGGGCGGGACCGGAGACGGCATTCAAGGATTCCTGAAATGCCTGGGGCACATCATTGGTGAACCCGGCGGCGGTGAGGATCCGGCGGAAGGATTCTTCGGATTCCGTCGAACCCCAGGGGAGGGTCACCGCAGTGCGGTTGCCGATGGTATAAGTGATGGTCTGGCCGGAGGAGACGCTGGCCACCTGATTGGATGTCTGGAGGGTGGCGACGGCGACGCCGGGGTTGTCGAGGCGGCTCAGCACGATCCGGCTGGTGCCGTCATCGGAGAGGTCTGCGCCGGGTGGGACCTTGCCCACGGCGGTGATGTCGGCCCGGAACCCGAGCGTGGGGACATCATAGGTGGCGGTGGTCGAGAAGGTGTAACCTTGGTGTCCACATCCCGCGGACAGGAGACCAACGGCGAGCAGGGTGGCGAGCGGGGGCAGGTGGTGCTGGCGGATGTTCATGAGGTCAGGCGGGCAATGGCTCGTCGGGCGCGGGGACCGTGGAAAACGTTCCACCCGCACGTTGCCCGCTTCTGACCGCGGGATCCGTCGGATGTTCGAAATGGGAAGGCTTGGGAGGGTCAAGTCGCTGCCGCGTCCCTGTTCCAAGGCAAGGTGCAGAGCCCAGACAGCCGGGAACTGCAGCGTTTGCAGCGGCGGTGTGGCCGCCTGTTTGAGGTCAGTTTCCCGGCTGCACAGCCCTATTCCCCGCGCAGGGCGTCGATGACGATGCCGCGGCAGGCGTAGCGGGTGGCAATCCAGGTGAAGGCGACGCCGTTGAGGGCGACGGCAGCGAGGGTTGGAAGGAGGGTTTTCCAGGGGAGGCCGGAGCCGTTGGAGAGGAGCGGGAAGACCGCGAGTGCGGCGGTGGCGGTTCCCAGGCCGAGTCCGAGAAGGACGAGGGCCATGTGCTCGCGGAGGACAAGTTGCCGGACGGTGGCGGATTCGAACCCGACGGCCCGCAACACCGCGAGTTCAGCCCGGCGTTCGTGGACGTTCCGCAGGACGACGATTCCGAGACCGACGCTGCCGAGCAGGAGTCCGAGTCCGCCGAGGACCTGGAAGGTTCCGATGTAGGTGTTCTGGACGGCGTTGAAACGGTCGAGCCGGTCGACGGTCGAGGTGAGCGCGAGGCCGGTGTCTTCGAGCGCCCGGGAGAGGACGGCCCGGATATCGGCGGCGCGGTTGGCGGGGGCTTCGACGAGGAGGACGCGGTAACCGGATTCCGCCGGGAACAAACGGGTGAACGCGCGTTCGTCGATGATCAGGTTTCCTTGAAGGATGCCCTGGGCGACCGCGGCGACGAGACGGACACGGAACGGACGGCCCTGTCCGTCCTGCAGGTCGAGGGTGTCGCCGATCTTCTTCTTCAACGCCCATTGCATGGAGGCGGCGTCGGCGATGGCGGGGATTTCGGCGGCGCCCGCGGGGGCTTCGAGGGCGAGCCAGGCGTTGGTGACGGCAAGGTCCTTGGCGACGGCGGCGAAGCTGAAGGCGCCGCGTTCGGCGAGGGCGCGGGGATGGATGCCGAGGATCCGTGGGCGTTGGGAAAGGCTGAGATTGAGGCAGCTGGCGTCATCGCCGTCGCGGAGGCGTGCGGCGACGAACGAGGCTCCGGCGAGCTGGCCCGGGGCGAGGCTGTAGGCGTCGAGGCCGGCCTCGGTGTTGAGGTCCTTGAGGATGGGCAGGGCGGATTCTCCCCACCACGCGAACCCCCCGGTGGGTCCATTGCGGCGGGAGGCGTCGAGGCGGGCGTCGAGCTTGAACGCGGCGAGGGAGACGATGAGGAAGGTGGCCGAGGCCAGGAGGGTGACGGTGGCGGCGGAACGGGTGGGTTGGCGGCTGGGCGCGCGCCAGGTGAAGGCGGAGCGGGTGAGACCCGAGGTCACGGGCACGGGCGCGAGGAGCCGCCGGCGCAGGGCGAGGATCCCGGCGGTCAGGGCAAGGGCACCGACACCGAAGAACGCGCCCGGTTGCTGGTGGGCGGGGAGGCGCGTGGCGGCGAGGGCCAGACCGATGGCACCAACGGCGCAGGCAATGGGGGCGATGCGCAGCCAGCGGGCCGGGGTTCCGCTGCGCTGTTCGTCGACGAGTCCGCCGGCGCCTTCGTTGAGGAGTTCGCGTGCGGGTCGGCGTGCGAGGTGGCGGACGGCCAGGGCCAGCGTGGCCACCGCTACAACGATGCCCGCCGCGGCACCGATGACGATGGATGCAGCGGTGGCTTCGTATCGGAGGGAGACGCCCGCGACGGCATCGTTCCAGACGTGGTTCAGGCCCCAGACGAAACCGCGGGCGTAGAAGGTGCCGAGCAGGGCTCCCGGGATGGCCCCGAGGATGGCAAGGGCGGCTCCTTCACGGAGGTGGAGCCATCGGACCTTCGCGTGCGTCCAGCCCAACGCGAGCAGGATGCCGATCTCGCTGGCGCGTTGTTCGAGTCCGAATCGGAAGAGCAGTGAAGTCAGGAGGAGGGCGGAGGCGATGATGAACAGGCTGAACCCGATGAACATTCCCGTGAACATCTGGGCGGTTCCTTTGCGTGCGGCTTCGAGGGCTTCCGCCCGCACGGGGCGCAGGGCCATGCCGAACTCGTCGGGCGACAGCCTGGAACGGATCTGCTGACGCAGGATGGGAAGGGCGTTGGAAGCGGCGGCCGCGGTGGGGTGGAACCAGCGGACGGCGGTGAGATCGCCGAACCGGTTCGCCCAGAGCCGGCGTCCGGCGCGTTCGGTGATGAAGGCCTTGGGCGTCCCGCGCCATTGCTTCCAGTAGGCTTCGTCCTGATCGCGGATCTTGTGGACGAGTTCAAAGCCAGCGTCCCAGTCGTGCGTGCTCTCGGCCTTGGCGAGCCCGGGGAACTCGGGCATCAGCGAGCGGTCGCCCCAGAGGCCGGACAGGGGAACGATGGCGCGGACGCGGAAGTGGTTTGTCCGCTCGA
>JBIKWS010000216.1:0-6412 GCA_044356195.1 Cyanophyceae cyanobacterium | reverse complement strand
GTCCAAGGGCAAGCCGCTCTTCGCCGGCAAGGAATACGCTGGTCTGAGCCCGATGGCGTTGCACTACATCGGCGGCATCCTCAAGCACGCGCGCGCCCTGTGCGCCCTGTGCAATCCGACGACGAACTCCTACAAGCGGCTCGTCCCGGGCTACGAGGCCCCGGTCAATCTCGCCTACAGCGCGCGCAACCGTTCCGCGGCCATCCGCATTCCCACCTTCAGCGAATCGCCGAAGTCCAAGCGCATCGAGTACCGTCCGCCCGATCCTGCCGCCAACCCGTATCTCGCCTACTCGGCGCTGCTGATGGCCGGCTTGGACGGCGTGCTCAACCGGATCGATCCCGGCGAACCCCTCGACAAGAACATCTACGAGCTGCCGCCCGAGGAGGCGCACCGCGTCCCGAAGGTTCCGTCGAGTCTGGGCGAAGCCCTCGACAGCCTCGAACAGGACCACGAGTTCCTGCTGCGCGGCGATGTGTTCTCGAAGGACTTCCTCAACATGTGGATCGAACACAAGCGCCGGGAACACGACGCCCTCCGCCTGCGTCCGCATCCCTACGAGTTCTACCTGTATTACGACTGCTGACCCGCGGGAGCGATTCCCTCGGCCGGCTTCAACGGCTTGAGCCGCTCCAGGACTTCCCGACGGTAGCTCCGGCTCAAGGTCAGGATCGTTCCATCGTCCATCGTCAGCTCCCAATCCCCGTGCGCCTTGGGTTGCATCGAGGTGATCCGGTCCAAATGGACCGCAGCCGACCGATGGATCCGCAGGATCCGGCCTGAAACCAGTCCTGCCAGCGCGCTCGAGATCCCTTGGTCCGCTTCGACCACTTCATCGACCGCATGGATCCGCGATCGGCGGCCGCGCGCCTCGATCCACCGGATGGCGGATTCGGCAACGACGACGAACCGCTTCCCGCTCGGGAAGGTCTGCGCCGGTCCCCGCACCGCAGGGTTGGCTTTTCCCGGTTGCGACTCCTTCATCCGGCGACGCGCAGTTGGATCGGACGTTGGGGGACCTCGGAAGGTTCGCCGCTGCCTTCGCGCACCTGATAGGCGTGATTGGGCCGGAATCCCCGGAGCGTTTGCGGCGGGGTTCCCGCGGGCCAGTGGATCTCGACGGATTCGACGCCGGTGGCATCGCCAACGCCGATCTCCTGCCGCAACGGGTTGGATCCGAAGCTTCCGCCGCTGCTGACCGTACGGAAGATCGACCGCGGTCCGCGCGGGGTTGTCAGCCGGACTTCGATACGGGCACCGATGGCTGCCCGGTTGGAACGGGTGCCGACGAGCTGGAGCCGCAGCCAGTGGTTGGTTGTGCCCGGGTTGTGGAAGAGGACATTGCGCGCCGTGTCCCCGGTGAACGCGCCACCCATGCAGGTGTAGACATCCTGATCCCCGTCGTTGTCCAGGTCGGCGAACGCGACGCTGTGGCCCTTTTGCAGGTGACCCGTTCCCGTCGCCGTCGTGACCTCCTGAAACCGCCGCCCGCCATCGTTCCGGAACATCCGATTGGGGATCACGGTGGCGAGGTCCGGATCCCCCGTCGCGAGGTAGAAATCGAGCCAGCCATCATTGTCGAGATCGCCATAGTTCGACCCCATCGTCTGGCAGGCCCGCTGCATGCCGACCTGCTCTGTGACATCGGTGAATGTCCCGTTGCGGTTGTTCCGATACATCTTCGGCAAGGGTCGGGGCGCGGGCAGATGCAGGTAATCCCGCGCGATATCCCCCGCGTCCGTGATGCCATAACCGGAACAGAAGAGGTCGTCCCATCCGTCGTTGTCGTAGTCGAAGAACCACGTTGGAAAGCTGAAGAACGGCTCCCGCACGCCCGCGACCTTGGCCACCTCGGTGAACTTCCACCCGTTCGCCACGCCGTTCGCTGCCGCAACCGGCCCGTTGTTTCGGAGCAGGATATTGGGGCCGTCCCGCACCGAAAGATACAGATCCTCGTATCCATCGTGGTCGTAGTCCGCACACGCCACGCCCTTCACGAACTGGGCGACCCGGATGCCAACGGCGATGGCACACTCCGTGAAGGTGCCGTTGCCGTTGTTCCGGAAGAGTTCGCAGCGGTCGGGATCCGCCGGATTGGTGGTCTCGTTTCCAGTGAACAGATCCAGATCCCCGTCACGGTCGAAATCAAACCACCGACAGGTCTGGCTCGGATGCGCCCGCATCAGGCCCGCTTCCTCGGTCACGTCGGTGAACGTCCCGTCGCCATTGTTCCGCAGGAGGGACGGCGGAATCCGGCCGGACTTCCCCAACCACGCGCCGCGCGGCACCCACACGTCCAGATGGCCGTCGTTGTTGTAGTCGGTCTGGCAGATGTTCAATCCGCTGGTGATTCCCACCAACCCCGCCTCGCTCGTGCGCTCTTCGAAGGTTCCGTCGCCCCGGTTCCGGAAAAGGCGCAACTGGCCTGTCAGCGCCCACGAGGACGCGACGATGTCGAGGAACCCGTCGTTGTCGAAATCGTCCGTGATCACCCCGCCGGCGAGATCGGGGACATCCAGCCCGAGCGGCCCGGCCACATCGGGAAAGCGGGGCATGGGATACTCCGATTCGAAAGCGGACGAAGGGATCAGGAAGGCGGGCGGCACCTTGGCCGGGTGTTCGCCGAGGGTCATGTAGGCGATGTTGAGGAGCCAACGCGATGCCAGGTCCTGCGGGTTCTCGCGCAGCTGTTCCTCAAACAGGGCAATCGCTCCGCGCGAACCCCGCGGCAGCGCATGACGTGCAGCCTCCGACAGCGGAAACAGACACGACTCCGCCATGTGCCGGCCAACGCAGTTCTCCTGTTCCCCCATCCGCAGGAAAGCCACGGCCCGGCGGAACCGGATTTCCGTGCGGCCTTCGGGGCCAAACCCGATCTTTTGCTGGGCCATCAGGCGCTCGAGCTCGGCGTAGGTGTTCAGGGCCTGGTCGGGCCGGCCGGCCTGCATCTGCTGCCGGGCGAGCACCACGCGCAGGTTGACCTGCTCGTCCGCACCGGCGGCCTTCGGGATCATCGCCGTCAAACGCTCGACAACCCGATCGCTGAGATACGCAGCATCGATGGGATCCACCTCCCGATCGATCTTCGCGAGGAGGGCCGCCATCCGACGCGTGCTGGGCGCCGGATTCCCCGGTGCCAAGACCTTCGGTTGGTTTCGCGGCAGGAAGCACACGGCGTCCAACTGGTACGGTCCGTTCGTTGGCGTCTGCGCGTGACCCGTGACCGCCGCCGCCAGGAGGCACACCACCGCCCAAGGCATCAGCCGTCGCAGGGAATTCCGTCGAAGGAGCATCCTACAAGGATGCCTTCGCTCGTGGCCGCACCGGGAGCCCTCGTTGGGCAACCGCCGGAATCCCGACACCAACCGCTCCGAAAATGGGGCGAACACGGCAGGATTTGGGATCAAATGCGTTGGTTACCAATAAAATACGCACGAATCTAAACGAATGCACCCTATTCATCCAAGGCGCCGGCGGCAGCGTCGCCGTTCCAAGGCCTTTCCCAAGGCGATGAGGACATCGCCGCCCCGTTCCCATTCTCAAACGGGGGCAATGTCCAGATGCGCCCCCGCTCCCGTCACGCCAGAAACCGCGCTGGATCCCCGGCCGGCATTCGCGGAGCCTTGCGCTTGAATGAACGACAACGCGCTCGCCGAGAGCCTGCGGTCGGCGATCGCGTTGCTCGAACGCCTCGCCACCAACCGCGTGCTGCTCACCCAGCTTTCCGCGGAGGATCAGGCCCGTCTCATCAAGGCCGCCGGGGATGTCTATTGCCCCGACGTCGACCAGCGCCGCCGCCTCGTGAAGGCCAAGGTCCGCCGCCTCAAGGCCGAGAAGATCCAGCGTGACCAGTCCCGCCTCGCAGAAACCGGCATCCGCAAGGGCCGGGAGGATAAAGTGTTCCGCACCCCCGACTTCTTTCCACCGGTCGGCTTCGAACAGAAGGAGGTCGAACTCGAACCCGAGGTCCGCGAGGTCGTCGAGCCGCAGAACTGCTACGTCTGCAAGTCCGACTACACCGCGATCCACCACTTCTACGACCAGCTTTGCCCGAAGTGCGCGGAGCTGAACTTCTTCAAGCGCACCGAGACCGCGAACCTCACCGGGCGCGTCGCCCTCCTCACTGGCGGCCGCGTCAAGATCGGGTACCAGGCCGGCATCAAGCTCCTCCGCGCCGGGGCGCATCTGATCGTCACCACGCGCTTCCCGCGGGATTCGGCCCAGCGTTACGCCGCGGAACCGGACTTCGCCGAGTGGGGACATCGCCTCGAGGTCTTCGGCCTGGACCTGCGTCACACGCCGAGCGTCGAGGCCTTCTGCAGCCACCTGCTCAAGACCCGCGACCGCCTCGACTTCATCATCAACAACGCGTGCCAGACCGTGCGGCGTCCACCCGAGTTCTACCGCCACATGATGGAGCTCGAAGGAGCCTCGGCGAATGACATGCCCGAGTCGGCCCGCCGGCTCCTCGGAGCCTACGAAGGCCTCCGCAGCTGCAACATCCTTCCCGACGGCTCCGGCGCCTCCGTCGCTCCGGTGCTGGCCGACGTCGCCGGCATCACCCATGCCGCCGCGTTATCGCAGGTGCCCCTGCTGCCCGAGGAGTTGGAGGCGCGCAAGGCCCTCTTCCCCGAAGGCCGGCTCGATCAGGACCTCCAGCAGGTCGACCTCCGCGAACGCAATTCGTGGCGGATGCTCATGGCCGAGGTGCCCACGGTCGAACTGCTCGAAGTCCAGCTCGTCAACGCCATCGCGCCCTTCGTGCTCAACGCACGCCTCAAGCCGCTCATGCTGCGCGCGCCGGAACGCGACAAGCACATCGTCAACGTCTCCGCCGTCGAGGGGCAGTTCTACCGCCGCTTCAAGACCATCCGGCATCCCCACACCAACATGGCCAAGGCGGCCCTCAACATGATGACCCGCACCGCCGCCGCCGATTACCACGCCGACGGCATCCACATGAACGCCGTCGACACCGGCTGGGTCACCGACGAGGACCCCGTGCAGATCGCCGAACGGAAGCAACGCGAACACCGCTTCCACCCGCCCCTCGACATCGTCGACGGAGCCGCTCGCATCGTCGATCCCATCATCGCCGGCTTCAACACGGGCGAACACATCTGGGGAAAGTTCCTCAAGGATTACCGGTCCACCGATTGGTGACCGGCTGTCCAACCATCCACAGATTTCACAGATTCCACAGATGAAGCAGGGGACAGTCCTGCGCCTGGAACGACGTAAGCGATCGTACCCATACACCGTCCGCCTGCCTGCCTGCTTCCTCACCTCCATCAAATCTGTGGAATCTGTGAAATCTGTGGACCCACTCATACCGGTCAAATCTGTGGAATCTGTGAAATCTGTGGACCCACTCATACCGGTCAAATCCGTGGAATCTGTGCAATCTGTGGACCCGTCACCCCGATCCAATCCCCACAATCTCCCTTTCCAACTGGAACCGCGGGCCTGACACGGCATCGTAGCCGCGTGCGCCGCATCTACTGCGATTACAACGCCACCACCCCGCTCGATCAGGGCGTGCGCGAGGCCATGATGACCGCCCTGGACCGCGCCTGGGCCAATCCGTCCAGCATCCACCAGGCCGGCCGGGAAGCCCGCGATCTCCTCGACGACGCCCGCTACCGTCTCGCCCAGCGCTGGAGCTGCCGCCCGAGTGAGGTCGTCTTCACCAGCGGGGGCACCGAGTCCAACAACCTCGCCATCCTCGGCACCGCCCGCCTCCGACGCGACCGCGGCCGTCACATCGTCTGTTCCGCCGTCGAACACCACGCCGTCCTTCACGCCTTCGAATACCTCCACCGCCACGAAGGCTTCGAATGGACCCGCGTGGGCGTCGATGCCAACGGCCGGGTCGATCCCGACGCCGTCAGCGCCGCGTTGCGCCCCGACACCATCCTCGTCTCCGTGATGGCGGCCAACAACGAGGTGGGAACCGTCCAACCCGTGGCCGAGATTGGTCGCCGCTGTCGGGAGCGCGGGATCCTGTTCCACACCGATGCCGTCCAGGCCATGGGCAAACAGCCGTTCCGCGCGATGGCGGATTTCGAGGCGGATCTCGTGGCCGTGTGCGCCCACAAGTTTCACGGACCCAAAGGAGCCGGCGCGCTCTTCATCCGGTCGCCCCTGTTGCCGCACCCCGTGATGCACGGCGGCGGACACGAGAACGAACGCCGGGCCGGAACCGAGAACGTCGCCGGGATCGTGGGATTGGTGGAGGCCTTCGAGCGTTTCGTCCCGACCCCGGTCTTCGACGCCGCGCTGCTGGGGAGATGGACGGAACAGCTGGCCGCCGCGGCGACCGCGATCCCTGGGGTGCATCGCCGCAGTCCGGTGGAAGGCGTCCTGGCCAACACCCTGGCGGTGTCCGTGGAAGGGGCCGACGCCATCGCGT
>JBIKWS010000215.1:0-6414 GCA_044356195.1 Cyanophyceae cyanobacterium | reverse complement strand
CTTCGAGGGCGTTGGAATTCCTTTCCCGAATCGCAGGTCTGCAATCGATGACGCGGTCAGGGGCATCGGGAACATCTCCCAGTCCAGCAGCTCCCGCAGGCCACGACCGTCATCCAGTTCCACCCGCTCCGTGATTCCCTTCCGGTCCCGCGCCATGTTCGGTCCGTAGTTCACGTGCCCCATCGCCTCCACCAGCAGGTCCAGGGTGGTGTCGGTGCCCCGCGCCGGGACCCACAGACTCGTCTCGCGACGCATCCGATCCAACGTCCCCACCGGCTGCCCATCCAGCATCACCACCACGAAATCATGCGCCTCCGTCAGGATCAGGCGGGCGGCCCGACCCGGCTGCAGGATCGTGCGATACAACACGCAGCCCTGCCCCTGCCCCAGCAGCTCCATGGGACGCGGCCGGCGGTCCCGTCGGGATGCCGGCAGGCCCTTCACCAACGGAACCGACTCCGTGAACCGCACCGGCGGCAACTCCATCCTCCGCGGCAAGGGAGGGATCGGCGGCAGGCTCTGGCCCCGGGGAAGATGGCGGGCCATCAACTCCCGCAGGGCGAAGAACTTCGGCGTCGGAGTCCCACCCTCATCGATGGGCGCGCCGTAGTCGTAACTGGTCGGCTGCGGCCGGTACGGCTCATCATTCGCCCCAGCCGTGAACCCAAAACTGGTCCCTCCGTGGAGCATGTAGAGGTTGAAGGATCCCCCCAGCTGCAAGACCCGCTCCACCGTGTTGGTCAACGTCTCGAACGGCCCCGCCGTCCGGCTTCCCCGTCCCCAGACATCGTACCAGCCTGTGTAGAGCTCGCTGCAGAACAGGGGTCCCGTGGGTTGGATCCGACGCAGTTCCGCGAAGTGCCAGTCCGGATCCCGGGAGAAACCCACGCCGCGAACCAGCCCAGGGACCTTCGACGGTCGCAGCGACCCCGTCATCTCCGACGTGTACAACGGCACGTCGAATCCCGATTCCCGCAAGGCCGCCGCGAGGACCTCGATGTACCCGGCATCCCGACCATACCCGTCGTGCTCATTCTCCACCTGGACCATGGCGATCGGTCCACCCCGGGTCACCTGGAGCGGGGCCAACTGCTCACCCAATGCCCGGTAATACACGCGGACGGCCTTCAGGAACTCAGTATCCCTCCCGCGAAGCCTCAGTTCCCGCTGCCGCAGGAGCCACCACGGCATCCCGCCCAGATCATACTCCGCACAGACATAGGGGCCGGGCCGGATGAGGACCTGCAGCCCCTCCCGCTGGGCCTGCCGACAGAACTCGGCGATGTCGTTCTGACCCGTCCAATCGAACTTCCCCCGCTCCGGCTCGTGCTGGCTCCAGAAGACGTAGGTGCTGACGGTGTTCAATCCGAGCGCCTTGGCCATCTGCAAGCGATGCTGCCACTGCTCACGGGGGATGCGGGTGGAGTGGAGTTCGCCGCTATGGATTGCTGGTTCCGCACCGCGAAGGGACAGCCAAGACAGCATTAGCGAAGAGAAGACCAAAACATACCTTCCTATCGTTTCAAGATATTTGCGTCGAACTTTACAAAACTGAGTTACGCATCCTTCCCACACACTTCCGAGAAGTACCGTGTTATGAATCTGTATGAACTGCAAGGACAAGAGCAAGCGCGAAGGCTCTAGGATCCAGCAGGAAAACCAAGTCTTAAGTCGCTCCGGGCTTCGCACACAATTATTTGGACAGCAGCGATTAGCTCAAGACTCAGAGAACAGGAATGGCCGATTCAATATTCCGCACTGGCGCATTCGATCTAACCTCAATACCAAGGGCAGAGAAATTCCAATCCGATCCTACAAGCCGCTTCCAATCGACTCCATTCAACCATCTCTGATCCTGGTGGAAAATCACTGAAATTCCCCCTTCAACAGCTCCCCCGGGCGGCACAATTACCTTACTCACCTCCGCGAAATGGAATCTTCCTCTCGAAAAGACCACGTCGTCACAATTAGAACTGATTGAAAAATCCATTACAGCTTTAAACACATAGCGCCCTTCGATAAGGGTCGCTGCCGAAACACCGCCTTGAAATCTCATCAACTCCTGATTCCAAGTAAAACCCTGCCTTTTCTGAGAAAGCGGCCACCTCTGGTTGAACTCTCGCCATGCTTGGACTTCAGCATTAGTTGAAGCTGCTAGAGCAGTTCGCAATGCCTGCTCGACCGCCACATTCTTTTGAACCCTCGTTCCGTTAGTTTGGTTCACACTGGTCCTAGGTGCACCGTCGCATCCCGCGAGAACTATAGCACTGAAGGCAGTTGCGAGAAGAATCACGATGTTTATCGCCATGTTAGTAAGGTGTCAGATTCCACAGCGTTATTCAACCAATGTTGGATCGGTAACATCAGCATCCCACAGACGCGCCATCGCCATTTGACCGTAGGCGGCCGCCCGAGTGGAAGGCCCACCACCAATGCGGTAGAAAACATCAGCAGAAGGAAACTGGCTGTTCATCATCCGTATAGACACCAACGGCTTGCCATTCACGCACCGAATCGAACCAACAACCCTATGCCAGATGAAAACAGAAGTCCTAGGTCTTACTGGATTGAAGACCACGGCTTCAGCCAAAGGATGGGGCCTTGCCTTCACCATCCAAGTGAATCGGACACTGGATGCAGAACCACGGTATCCCCGGTCATCAACTACCACAGCGTTAGGCGGAGTGATAAGTCCCTGCTCGCCAATGAAGCCTTCTATACCTACGTCTGTAAACAGAGGCGAAAAGTGAAACCCCTTCAGGGTTGATCTGCAGCACTTAATCGTGATGGTCTTCTGCGACAAGAACCGATAACGTCCATCGATGGCATCATCTACAACAAAATCCTTGGAGAGAAGTGAGACCTGAGCCACGGCAGCCAGAAGCAGCGGGTATCTTGATGGACTCATACCGCGCACCCAACCAGGTAACGGGGGCGTAGCGATCCACGACTTCGCAGTCACGTCAATTATGTGGCTGCTAAGTCCTAGGACATCTGTGAAACCAACCGGATTGTTCACGACGAACGCGTGGATGTTCAACCCACCATCTTCGTCGATTGGGTCCCTACTCAACCATCTCCCCGTCCCCGGGCTGTAATACCGGTACCCATAATACACCAGCCCCGTCTCATCATCCGTGACCTTGGTACTCCATCGAATGGGGTTGGCGGCGGCCAGCGGACCGGTGGTGCGGAGTGGTTCGCCGAACGGTCCGTACTCGTACCGGGCGGTGTTGCTGCCGTCGGTGGCGGAAGTGAGTCCGGACACATTGCCATTGCCGTCATAGGCCACGAACTGGATCCCCGTCGGCAGGCCGCCGGTGGTCTGGGAGTTGTTCACCCAGAGCAACCCACCCACACCGCCGGCACCACTCCGGCTGCCGCTGAGATCCGTGCCCCACACGTAGCTCCGCAGGGTGGCGTTGGCGTTGTTGCCGTCGAATTCGGCCACCACGTTCCAGCCATCGTACAAGTAGATGGTCTCCCGCTGCTCGGCCCAGTTTGTCCCGCTCGGAGTAAAGAACCGCTTCCGCACGCGCCGCCCCAGGTGATCGTACTCGAAGGTTAGCCGCTGCCGCGCCTCGGTCGGAGTCCCGGTATCCCGCTTCATCTCGATCAACCGGTTCTCCCCGTCCCACACGTAGGCCGTCCAACGACCGTCCTTGATCAGGTTTCCATCCGGGTCATGGTCGAAGTCCTCCAACGCCGGCGGCACGAACGAACGACCTGCGGACGCCTGCTGATTGGGAACAAACAGCGACTTCGCACGCACCTCCGGATAACTGGAGTAGGCCACTGTCAAAGCATGGTGAAAGTACTCGCCGCTTCGCGACGCCGTCGAGGGCGAATCCGAGTCCTTCCAGACCTCCACCGGTTGGGTCGGATTCGCCACGCCCAAGATGTCCAGCTTGTTGGGCACTGTCCGCGTCTCGTACTGATTGAGCTGATTCGCGCTGTAATCACTGACCGCTGACGCCCGACCGCCCGTGGTGTCGCGGTTCCCGATGTCGTCGAACTGGTAGGTGAAGTCCTGACCGGCCATCAACGTGCCGTCGCCCCAGTAGCGCCGGCCACTGATCACCTGGCCCAGCTTGTCGTACTCGTAGACCCAGTAGCTCCCGTCGGCGAGGTCAGCCCGGGTCCGCTGGTTGGCCGCATTGTAGGTGTACGTGTGACCCAGTCCCAAACCCGGGCTTGTCGCGCTCAGGTGGGCTTGGGAATGGATCGTTCCCAGCCGATTCAGGCGATCCCACGTGCGCGTCGTCAGCATTCCCTTGCCGGAGGCATTGTTGGTGAAGGCCACCGACCGGATCAACCGGGAGTTCGGCTCGTACGTGTATCGGGCCGTATGGTTGATGCTGTTGGTGTTGCGAACCTGATCCAATCGCCCGGCCGAGTCGTAGGTGTAGCCCACCAACTGGATGCTGCCTCCAGGCCCTAGCGCATCCAGCGTCGCCAGTCGAAGCGAGGAGTCGTAGGTCCGGGCGATGGAGAGCCCGGCCAAGGCGCCGCCGGCATGGCTCTCCCCGACCGGTTGGTTGGCCTCGTTGTACGTGTACGCGGTAGTGATTCCATCGCGGATGGCCGTCGCCATGCGGCCTCGCCGGTCATAGGAGTAGGTGGTGGCAGGCGTGGAATCGCTGTACGATATCGAGCGCAGAGCCCCCGCTGTGTTGGTGCTACCCGAAACAACCGTGTAATCGTACACCGTCTCCACTCCCCGAGCCCAGATGCGGGACGCCAATCGCCCGCCGTCGCTGTACGTGTAGGCCGGCCCAGCCGTTCCCGCGGCACCCGTCGTGGGGTCGGCGTAATCCTTGGAGACCAACCAACCCCGGTGAGGGTCGTAGTTCCACGTCGTCACGGCCGCGGTCCCCGCTCCCCCGTTGAAGCTCTGCCAGGTCTTCATGGTCTTCATGCGGCCCTGGCTGTCATAGGCGTACTCCACCGGATAGGTCCGCGAGCCAAAGGTAAGCTGAAGCAGCCCCGTGGGGTGATAAAGGTTCGTCACCGTGGTCCCATCGGGCAGCAACTGGCCGTTGTTCCTGCCCATCGAATCGTAGTAGCTCGTGGTCACCTGCCGGGGCTCGCCGTTGCCCAGGACCGGTGCCAAGGTCGACTGGAGGCTGTCGGAGTCGTAGTAGGTGAAGCTCGTCGCGCCGTTCCGAGCATCGGTCTGGGATGCCAGACGCCCATGCGGATCGTAGGCGTACGTCACGGAACTGACTTGGATCCCAGCAGAATCCTTCTCCCGGACCGTGGTCAGGCGACCCTGGGCGTACACCCGTTCCACGCTGGTCAGATCCGGGTTGACCACCTTGTCGGTCCTGACGCCGGACGATACCGTCCCGACCTCCGAGTACGTCGTCACCGGGGTCGAACCGTCGCGGTACACCGTGGACCAACTGCGCCGACCATCGGTGGATGTTTCCTGAGTCGAAACGAGCACCTCAGCAATGCTGTCATCGGCTGCGAAGACGTACGTCCGGACCCGAACCAGATCGACAGGAGGGCTCTTGCCGCTCGCCCCCGCCGGCACGACGTCTCGTACCGAATAGCTGATCCGGTCATCCGGAGCGCTGGAATTGCCATCGTTCGGAGTGATCACACCGTCGCCATTCATGTCCAGGACAGTCCGATCACGGGTCCCGTCCGGATTGTACGTGTAGAGCTCCGTGACCCCGTCAGCATCGCGACGTGCGACCACTTGACCGAGGGGGTTGTACGTGTTCTCGGAGTAGGAAGATCCGCTCGCTTTGGGGTAGTAGGTCCTCAGGTTTCGACCCAGATCAGACGAGACGTCGAGGGTCCATTCGTTGGTGGCCCCGAGCTCATTCCAGCCCAGCGTAGCCCCGGCGGTCGTGAGACGGATGGTCCGGACCACCTCGCGCATGACAGGCCCAGCGCCTTCGGGCTGCACGCCGTAGTCGTAGCCGATCGGAGCAACGGCGGTTCCGCTCACCTGCTTGGTCCGTCCGTCACGGTAGGTGGTCTCGATGCGGGTACCGAGGTCGGGGAAGGTGGTGGTGTTGGTTCGATGAGACGCATCGTAGGTCGTTGTTGTGACACCACCCCACGCATTGGTCTGGTGGGTGACCCGGCCCAGAACGTCATAGGCATACCGATCGAGCGTTAGGGTCGCACCACTGGAGGGAATCCGTTGAACCACCACGGTACGTCCCGCCCCGTCGAGGATGTTCGTCATCTTCACCCAGGCAGGGCCCCACGTGGTCTTGGTGGCGACACGACGCCGCAAGTCGTCGTACTCGTACTCGGTGAGCCGGCCGTCGGGATCGGTGACGCTGTCCAACAGTCCACAACAACTGCTGTGCAGGTAGGTTGTCACCCGCCCCGCAAGATCCGTGATCGTATAGTCCTCCTGCAGACCGGAGCCGAAGTAGGAGTAGGTTTGCT
>JBIKWS010000214.1:0-6428 GCA_044356195.1 Cyanophyceae cyanobacterium | reverse complement strand
CTCCCTCTGAAGGCCGGGTGCCCTCACCCGGCGCATGCATGGAAGACAGTAGACGAGCCGCAGACTGCCGGTTCATTGCTGCATAACACCCTGTCCCTAGGCGGGTGTTTGTTCATGCCGCACGTGAAGCCGCGAAGGCCGCGAACAAGGGAAATCGCAACACGAACGCGACCTCCTGACTAACTCACCCGGTTACTCTCCGGGTCGACCGGGTTTGGGGACCCTTCTTTGCTTCGTGTGAGCCCATCACCTCGGCCATCCCAATCCGAGTCATGGTTCTCACGCCCGCTTCGCTCAAGACGCAAAGACGCCAAGACAAAACGCCAATGGCATCGGCCCTTCCCCGTTCGCGGCCTTGATTTCGTTGTATGTCAGCGTCCGCCCAACGCCCGTCCCTCTTCGCGGCCTTCGCGGCTACCAATGAACTGAGGACCGGTTCGTTGAGTCCGAGCCAGGGATCTGAAGGCCGGGTGCCCTCACCCGGCGCATGCAATGAAGACCGTCAGTTCATTGCTGCAAAACACCCTTTCCGCAGAGGGTCGGTTCTTCGCGTGAGACCAGTCCCATCCCCGCTCACTGCGGCCCGTGATCCCCGTACACCCGGGTCCGGTCGTGCAGCCATCGGAAGTCGCGGCTGCCGGGTACCAGGAACTGCATGTCCGTCTCCAGCTTCCTCAGGTTCGGGATCGTCGACGCCTCCACCCACTTCCTCACCTCCACGTGACCATCCGCGAAACTCACCGGACCGGCCCGCCCATGACGCGTCGCCGGATAGCCCGTCCAGTTCTCCGCCCCTTCATTCGCCGGCCACATCAATTCAAAGCGTCCATCATTGATCGTGTGCGAATGCTCCTCCAGTAGGACCCAGATCCCCGCCGGACTCACACGCCGGAAGTCCGACATCTTGAAGAAACTCATGACCGAATCCGGATCGAGGTTGTAGCGGGTCCCGATCGCCACGTTCATGGAGTAACTCCGAACCCGATACGGCGGTCGTTCCGAATTCTTGATCATCCCGCTGCGGTCGGCGGGACACCGAAAGACTCCGGGGGACTTCACGTACGGGCCAATCTTCCCAGCACCAGGGCCCATGAGCATGTTCAGATTGGTCCGCATGCTGGCAATGTCCGGGCCGCCCTGCCATCCCATCCACCCGGCCGTCCATCCGGGATTGGTCACGTCCCCAGAGTAGGGTCCGCTGGCCGTGGGCGAAAGTCGGCCCGTCTCAGTCTCGTACATCAACCAACCCAACATCAGCTGACGCACATTGCTCAGGCAGACGATCCGATGCGCACCGTCCTTCGCCCGGGCCATTCCAGGGAGCAGCAGCGACGCCAGGATCCCGATCACCGCCACCACCACCAGCAACTCAATCAGGGTGAAGCCACGGACTTCCGTGGACCGGTAGTTGTCACGTACTCCACCCAAAGGACGTCGTCGCTCAGGGTGCATACGCCAGCCGGAGATACAGTTGCCCATCCTCGGGCAACTCAAACACGGCTTCGGTCCCATTCACGCCGAACACAGGCGACCATTGCACGGGATTCGCCAATTCCACGGCGGACTCCAAGCGCATGCTGGCCCACCCGGCCGCCCAGCTGACCCGCACTCGCGTCGGTAGGCCTTCTTCGGGTGGCAGGACTTCCGTCACCAACTGCGGCAGATCCGGCGGCTCCCCGGCCCGGATGGGCTGATCGGGGATCGGATGAACCGCAAAGCCAGTAGGCATGAAGGTCACCTGCCGCTCCGATCCATCCTCCCGGAACACATTCCGGGGATCCGCGATCTCCCGCTCCAGACGCACCCAGCCATATTGGTTTCCGGCACCCACCGGGTGCTGCCGCACAAATCCAATCAGGATGTTGGTCTGACCGGGGAAGTCATCACCGGCTGGATAGATGAAAATCTGGTTACCTGGAAACCGCACTTCCCAGGAATAAGAATGAACCGGACGCAACCAAGTATATGCAATCGTAGGGTTTGTGTATATCAGAGAATTAGGCCCTACAACGCCACCTCGAGGAAAGGCATCCCTGGTCGATTGATATCGAAGTAGATGCCCAAATCCACGGGTAAGGTTAAGTCCAACACCGACCCCATACATCAGATAACCATCAGTCGCCTGAAAATCCACATCAATGCTGCAGATCAACTCCAAGTTCGGATCCGCGACCCCAGTAACAGAAATTCTGCTAGGTTCTTTTAACAATTGGGCTGAACAGTGAAAGCCGCAGAGCACCAGTATCATCAAGATGCGAAGCAGGGCTCGTATGGTCATTTTCATAGGCGTCTAATTTGCCACTTGTTGTGGAACCAGAAGGAAAGCCCTCGACGAGCCACCTTTCTTTCCATTCCCAAGAATCAATTCTTTGTCGGTTGCATCAACGAACTCCTCCAAGTCCCACTGATCTGAGAATCCGTAGATCATAAATTGATCATCCAAAAAGCTATGGGAATTCCATCCCAGATCCCACCTTGCGGCCCTTCGATCCGAGCCTGCGGACATCCGGAGCCATCCGTAGACGTTCCCAAAAGAATCAACTGCGTTGGCCTGGCCAGTCGAATCATTCCGCCTTCCGGCAATCTTCAGCCAATCCGCATCCGACTGCGTCTGACCGTCTGTTCGAGGCCACCAGATCGCAGGTCGTTTCAACATTGAGTTGACAACCAATTCCTGGGCCCAGCCCACCGCAATACCGCTCTGGACCCCATTCCTCTCTGAAATGGCCAACGCCTCAGAAGGGACATCAATGGACGTTAGATTAGGTTGCAGCGGCGGAATCAAGAAGTCATCCGCTGCCACGACAGCTCCGTTCGCTTTGCCGCGGAATGCCTTGGGTATGTACTGCCCAGCACTGTTCAACAGATTGCGGCTTCCAACAAATTCTCCCGAGTTGTTCACCGCCCTGGCTTCACCCGACCTCCCTAACTCCAGGGTGGGCTCGGAGAATAACGCCGACATGCTTGTTCCAGACCAATAGACAGCCATCTGCTCCTGAACGGACGGGCTGCTTTGGGTCCGCGTGGCGTACCCTCCGATGTAGGCACCGTTCGGACTGATGCACAACGCGCGGTTCTTCTGTGTGAGCCAAGCCCCGCCAGACGGAACAGAGAGATAGACCCAACTGGACGGGTTTCCAGGCGTCGATCCCTGCCACGCCCTGATCGCGCGATCAAACCCCGACGTCTGTCGCACATAACCAGGGAAGACGGCCGACGACTGATCACTGACACCGGTCACTACCGGCGAAAACGGGGGGTTGGGCAGATCAAAGACAAAGGAAGGGAAGGCCAATGGCACACTCGAGGAATGCCCCCACCTGGCACCGACCTCGCCCGAGACAGTGGAAATCACCCCCTGGGTGTTTGTGCTGGGGCAGTACATCAAGGCGTTGGCGGCGATGACGGGCAACGGTACACCTCCCGCCGTCAACAGACCGCTCACGCCAACGGCGCGTGCACTTCCAAGGTCCTGCCCCACGCTCTGCAAGACGAAAACCGAGTCCTCCAAGGATTTCGCACGGGTCACTGGCTTGAGGCGCAAAGGGGTGGTGGTGAAAGTGTCTCCACACACAAGTGCATGGGATATCTCGAAGAGTGTCCATTTTGGGCCATCGTAGATGTAGACCGATGCCTTCGACCTGGAACCGCTCACCGCATAACCGCTGCCCGGCTGCAAGGTAAACCAAGCATGCTCGTTCTCGATGACCTCGTCGGCCACGGGAACCACCCGGATTTCTACCGCAGCCACGTTCGTCGGAAATGTCACGATGCCACTGGTGCCGGAGGCGGTCAGTGTCCCGCTACCGGACACAACAAGGCTGAAATCAGTTCCAAGCGTTGCGGGCTTCCGTCCCGCTACCTCGTTCAAACTGAAACTCGCTGTCAGCGACGACCCGAGACTTCCAGTACGTTCGAACCGGATCCGTCCTTCCTGTACCCCGCCCTCCCGGCGATCCTGTGCCACGGAGATCACCGGGCGGACCGAAACCACTGTACCGATCGGAAGTGTTCCCCGGGCGTAGGCCACCCGATATTCCGAGAACTGCCCGGAGGCTTGATTGGTTGCCGCAGGATCGTGATATGCGGTCAGGATGAGTTCACCGTGGGTCGCCGTGTTGACAGGAATGGTGAATTGAGTGAGATCCAGGCCGGCAGCGATCCGGTAGCCACTCCAATTCGTGAGTCCACTCGCCGTGAGCCAGATACCGGCATTCTCGATCGAGACGGATGAGAGACCTCCCATATTCTGTGCCACCAGTCGTGCCGGAACATTCACCCAATTGGTCCCAACCTCGGGTTGACCCATCGAGACCTCCAAAGCCCCGGTGAGAGCAGCATCGGTGAAGTTGACGGTGGATTCACTCGAAGGCCCTGTCTTCCACCGATACGTCCGAGTTGTCGGACTGGTTTGCGGAATCACCCGGCAAATCCTTCCGAAATTGTAGGCGGGACTGAGATACATGTCGCTCAGGACAGGACGCAGCGCCTGTTCCGTGGGAAAACTGGCAGTGGTCGCATTGCCCTCGAATCCGCCAGCTGAAATTGGAACCCTCAACCTAAAGTCCTGTGCATAGGAAGAGGTAAAATTTGTGCCCAACCTCAGGTTGAGACTGGGCCAATAGATCACAGGATTTTCCTCGCAGGAGGCGTCCAGACGACTGGCAAACTTCTCAAGAAGACGCCACCTGTTCGTCAAGCCCACCATCCCGGTCTCATCAAACCGCGAGGCAGGGATCGTTGTCATCTGGTTGTTCGAGATGGTCAGATTGTTCACGGATCCGACGCGGACCAGTGTAAACACATCGTTGGTCACCTGACGTCCGAGGACGAGGGTCGGATCGGTATACTGATTGGCTTGGTCAGCAAAACTCTCCCAGCAGAACACGCGGAATGTTGGGTAATTTGCCCGTGGACCAAAGCGCACGGAGTTGTGATTGATGTTGAAGTGGTCATTCCAACCGGACGCCACCGAGTTCAGGTTGGCCCACCACCAGATTCCGAGACCGAGGTTGTTTTGGAGGTCGACCCCAACCACCTTCCCGGTGTCCACGTTGTATCCGAGGCTCGTGTTGAGCACCACGCTATCGGTGAATGTGGTACGGCCGGAATCATACTCGCCATTGGGATAGGCCGCATTGCCCGTGGCGATGATCGAGCCACCGTCGGATTCGGATCGGTATTGTACATTCCGAACCACAGCGAATCGCCGATGGGGATCCGTCCTTGCCCACTCAGGGCTATACCCGTGGGTGGTGTTGGAATAGTTCGGGCTTACCATCACCTCGGTGACGTAGCCAGCGTACTCGCCATAGAAGCCATGCACTTCGCAATCCACGATTTCCCAAGGCCGGCGTTGCCCAGGGGGTGGCACTTGTCCAACGTCATCCCCACTCACCACCAAGGGAAAGGTTTCCACGCCAGGTGCCCCACCGAAGTGGCTCCAGGGTACGTAGCCGACCGCCCCAAAGTTTCGGACGATGACCTTTCGGATGGCACCAGAGGACGCGGTGACGAGCAATGGAGCGTTCTTGTACCCCTGCGCATAGGCGGGTGCCTGATACTGATCCATCTTCCACTGCCAGTTCCCGTCCAGAAGCAGGTTCTGGATCACCACCCGGGCTGCCATTCGGAAGATTCGGTTCGACGGATTGAGGGCCTCATTGTAGCTCAAATCCAGCTTCAGGATATAATCCGGGAAACTGTAGGAGCCTTTCGGGGCGATATTGACCAACCGCACCGACTCCGGCGTGGAACCGATCCCCTCGATGGTCAGGTTCAGGTTGGTCAGGACGCCCACTGCCATTTCGTTCGGGATCACGAGCACCCGGTCGATCGGATAGGCGGTGGCCGAGGGCAGCAATTTGAAGGTGAAGTTGGTTTCTCCCGGAGTGCGCAGCAGGTTGGCAAAGTTGACGTGGTTCAGCGCCATTGGGTTGGTGCTGGCAATCCCTGTGCCCGTGCCAGTGGGCGAGAACCACCGGATAATGTCTGCCTCGCATCGCGTACCGCCCAAAGTGGCAATCAAAAGAACGAGACCGAGCAACGCAGCCCAACCGTCACGCGGTGGGTGGGCGGTGGGTGGGCGGTGGGTGGGCGGTGGGTGGGCGGTGGGTGGGCGGTGCCGTCAGGGGGGATGGGCGTTGGGTTCGCATAACCGGCTATAACTCCTCCCCATAAACTTCAGACGCCCCAACAAATCAACGACTCATTGGCGAATCAGGGAACAAAGGGGCAGAATGGCGAATAGCCCTGCGGCTCTGGAAATCCCCAGGCGGAGAGCCCTCCCCTTTCCACACCGGACCAAGCCGCCCCTTCCGCCCGGCTGACCCTACTTCTCGATCACGAACTGGTCCCGGAGAACACCGTCGATGTCGAACGCGCGGTAGTTCATCCGGGGCCCGCTGATCTGGATGTCGAGCACCTGA
>JBIKWS010000213.1:0-6436 GCA_044356195.1 Cyanophyceae cyanobacterium | reverse complement strand
CTGACCCGGATCTTCGAGCGCATGGATGCTATCTGCTGAGGGGGTTGCCCGAGGATCGGAGATCGCCGCAGGTTCGGTCCCGGTTGCGTGAGCTTCTTGGCGATCAGGTTTCGCTGGTGCGTGAGGCGGCGCTCCTGGCATCCGAAGACGTGGGCGAATGAGCCCTGAAAGTCATCCATGCCTGCGTATCGACGTCCCTGGACTCGATGCTCCGTTGCAGTTCTCTCAGAGCGCGAAGTCGCTGGGCGGACTCGGGCTGCAGTCTGGCCAGCACCTCATTCCAATGGCCCTCCAGGCTCGGGTCGATGTCGGATGCTGGGGCAGGGGATGTGCCGCTGATGGCTCCTTCCAACAAGTGGATCGTTTCGCTGTTGAGGGATCGCCGATGGGCGGCTGCCCGTTTCTTGAGTTGCGAATGCAGTCGTGGGGGCAAGTTCTTTATATGGAGCGAGGCCATGGTATCGGAAGGGTGCCGGTGCTTCTGCGGGCGTCAAAACTTGAAACTCCCCATGCGTCCGGGGACGTGGTTTCATCGCGCCCCGTTTTATGGATGATACGAATTCGTTGATCGAGCAGCGCCGCGCCAAGTTGGCGGCGCTTCAGGAACGCGGCATCAACCCGTTCATGAACAAGTTCACGCCGGACATCGGCTGTGGCGAGGCTCGGGCGAAATTCGAGGCCGGCGAGCTGGCCGACGGCGCGACGGTGGCGATTGCCGGACGCCTGACGGCGCACCGGGACATGGGCAAGAGCCAGTTCATCGACCTGAAGGATGTGTCGGGTCGGGTGCAGGTGTACGCGCAGAAGCAGGCATTGGGGGATGACGCCTTCGAGATCTTCAAGCATCTGGACATTGCCGATTTCATCGGGGTGAAGGGCACGATCTTCCGGACGCGCACGGGCGAGCCGAGCATCAAGGCGGAGTCGTTCGTGATCCTGTCGAAGGCGCTGCGGCCGCCACCGGCCAAGTGGCATGGGTTGGAAGACACCGAGGTCCGGTACCGCCAGCGGTACCTCGACCTGATCGCGAACGACGACGTGAAGGACGTGTTCCTGAGGCGGTCGGCGATCGTGCGCGAGATTCGGAATTTCTTCCATGGTCGCGGCTACGTCGAGGTGGAGACCCCGATGATGCAGGCGATCCCGGGTGGCGCGGCGGCGCAGCCGTTCAAGACCTGGCACAACGCGCTGGGGTGCGAGTTCTTCATGCGGATCGCGCTGGAGTTGTACCTGAAGCGCTTGCTGGTGGGCGGCGTGGACAAGGTGTTCGAGATCGGCCGGAACTTCCGCAACGAGGGGCTTTCGCGCCGGCACAACCCGGAGTTCACCATGCTGGAGGCCTACGAGGCGTATGGGGATTACGCGACCATGATGGACACGGTCGAGTCGCTGATCCGACATGTGGCCCAGAAGGTCCTGGGAACGCTGGTCATCGAACACAAGAACGCGCAGGGCGAGGTCTACAAGACCATCGATCTCACGAACTGGCGTCGGGTCTCGTACAAGGATCTCGTGCGCGAGAAGGCCGGTGAAGACTGGTTCCGCGTGACGCCCGAGGAACGTCGGCGTCGGGCGGTGGAAGATCTGAAGCTCGGGGGCGACATCGCCGCGGCGTATGAAGATTTCGAGGTGACGGGTGCGGTGTTCGAGAAGTTGGTGGAGCCGACCCTCATCCAGCCGACCTTCGTGACACACCTGCCGAAGGAGTTGGTGCCGCTCGCGAAGTTGTCGCCGGACGATCCGACGACCGTCGAGGTGTTCGAATGCTGCATCAACGGCCAGGAAATCTCGCCGGGTTACACCGAGCAGAACAATCCGATCGAACAGCGGGAGCGGTTGGAGCAACAGGCGGGCGGCGAGCAGCAGAAGCTCGACGAGGACTTCCTGGTGGCGTTGGAGCACGGCATGCCGCCGGCGGGCGGCATCGGCATCGGCATTGATCGTCTGTGCATGATGCTGTTGGGCCAGGAGAGCATCCGTGATGTCATCCTGTTCCCGCAGCTGAAGCCGAAGGGCTGACGGGGAGATCGGGACAGGATTGGTCCACAGATGGTGTGGTCCACAGATTGCACAGATTCCACAGATGGGGCGGAGAGGTGGTCCACAGATTGCACAGATTCCACAGATGGGGCGGAGAGGTGGTCCACAGATTGCACAGATTCCACAGATGGGGCGGAGAGGTGGTCCACAGATTGCACAGATTCCACAGATTGTGGCGGGGCCACCGGTTCCAGAGACGGGTGGAGGCAATCAGGGGAGTCAAAGGTTGCTCGTGAGTGGGCACCCCCCCGGCGTTGGGTGGACAGTTCATCCGCAGGTTGGGTACGCGACTTTTCAACCTCACGGAATCTGTGAAATCTGTGAAATCTGTGGATCGTAGATGTCCCATCCATCCCCGAAATCCTTGGATTCGGGAGTCCTTTCGGTGGCGGGTCGTGTTCCGGCTGTTCGGTGGCTGCCAGGTGCGGTATCCGGTGGTCATGCTGAATCGGTGGATGGTCCTGCTTTGGTTGCCGTGGGCGTTGGCGTTGGGTGCCGAGCCCACCTTGGTCGAACGACTCGGGTATCCGGCGGGATCGCGGTTGCTCATCATCAACGGTGACGATGCCGGGATGTGCCACACGGCGAATGTGGCCACCATCGAATCGATGGAGAAGGGCCTGATGACCAGTGCCACGATCATGGTGCCGTGTCCGTGGTTCGGGGAAATGGTCCGGTACGCGAAGGCGCATCCGGAAAAGGACTTTGGACTGCACCTTTGTCAGACGTCCGAATGGCAGGTGTACCGGTGGGGCCCGGTGGCGCCCAAGGCGGAGGTGCCGGGCCTGATCGATCCGGACGGGTATTTCTGGCACGAGGTGCCGCAGGTGTACGCGAGTGCGAAGCCGGAGGAGGCCTACATCGAATCACGGGCGCAGGTGAAGAAGGCGTTGGCCGCCGGGATCGACGTCACCCACCTGGATTCCCACATGGGGACGCTCCAGTTGCATCCGGCGTACGTGGAGCAGTACCTGAAGCTGGCGGTGGAGTTCGACCTGCCCGTGCGGATGGCGTCGCAGGCGACGCTCGAGAAGAACAACGGCGGGGCCATCCGGGCAGCGTTCGCGGCCCAGAGCATCGTCTTTCCGGACGATTTCATCTACGAGGATCTCAAGGACGAGCCCAGGGACGTGAAGGGGTACTGGATGCGGAAGCTGTCGGCGCTGAAGCCGGGGGTGACGGAACTCTTCATCCACGCGGGCCAGCCGACGGAGGAATTGAAGGCGGTCACGGGCAGTTGGCGGACGCGTTCGGAGGAGTTCGAGGTGTTTACCAAGGACTCAGAAATGCGTGCTTTGCTGGAGCGGGAGAAGGTGATCCGGATCGGGTGGCGACCGTTGCGCGAGCTGCAACGGCGGGACCGGACCGCCAAGCCGACGGGAAAATGAGGTGGGGAAGGGGGTGGAGGCATCGTATGGTTTCCAAGGTTTGGCCTTGGCAGTGCGACCCGGAAAACTTTCACTCGCCCCGCAACTTTCCCGGTTCGCCAACGATCAAGTGAGGCAGCTGGAATCACGATGGCATTCACGTCACTCAAGTCAGTCTTTGCCCGGGCAGCCCTTGCGAGTCCCGATCAGGTGGACTCCTGGTCGCGGGCCTGGCGACTGGCGACCGACAACGGGTCGCTGGAACCCCGGCTGACCTTCTTCGCCCGCGAAGCTGGTCTTTCGGAGGACGGGTTCCTCCAGAAGCTGGCGGAATCGCTCGGTTGGCCCTACGTCGACATGAAGGGCGTGACTGTCTCTTCCGAGGTCTGCCGGCGGATCTCGACCAAGGTGGCCTTCCAGTACTTCGCGATGCCGATCGCGGTGGAGGACGATGTCCTGAAGGTGGCCGTCAGCGACCCGTTCGATGCCTCAATGCTCGGTGCGGTGCAGTTCGAGGCGCGGGGACCGGTTCAGTTCGTCCTCGCTCCGCGCGCGGAGATCGAAAAGTCCCTGAAGCGGTACTACGGCGTCGGCGCCGAGACGCTGGATGAGATGGGCGAGGACGAATCGATCGACATCGAGATCGCCGACAGCCGCGAGATCACCGGCGATGACCAGGAAGCGTCGGTCATCAAGTTCGTCAACCAGGTCATCTGGGAAGCCTTCAAGGATCGGGCGACAGACATCCATTTCGAGCCGTCCGAGGACGAGTTGCGCATCCGGTACCGCATTGACGGCATCCTGCACCAGACGCCGCTGCCGCCGCAGATCAAGCGGTACCAGGCGGCGCTGATCTCCCGCATCAAGGTGATGAGCGGGATGAACATCGCCGAGAAGCGCCTGCCGCAGGACGGCCGCATCAATGTCCGGATCAAGGGCGAGGAAATCGACATCCGCGTGTCGACGGTTCCGACGGTCTGGGGTGAGTCGGTGTCCCTGCGTCTGCTGACGCGCGGAAAGATCTTCTTCGGGTTGGACCGGTTGGGCTTCGGAGAGAAGGAGGAAGCCCAGATCCGCGACATCATCGTGAAGCCCCACGGGATCTTCCTGGTGACCGGTCCCACGGGTTCCGGAAAGTCGACGTCGCTGTACGCGTTCCTTTCCACGATCAACTCGGTGACGAAGCGGATCATCACGATCGAGGAACCGGTCGAGTACGAGCTGAAGGGCATCAACCAGATCCCGGTGCGTGCGGACATCGGGCTGACCTTCGCGGTCGGATTGCGCCATATCCTGCGTCAGGATCCGAACGTGGTGATGGTCGGCGAAATCCGCGATCTGGAGACGGCGGAGATCGCCATCCGTGCCTCGCTGACGGGTCACCTGGTGTTCAGCACGCTGCACACCAATGACGCGCCCAGCGCGTTCACACGGTTGATCGACATGGGCATCGAACCCTTCCTGGTGGCGTCCTCCGTGGAAGCGGTGATGGCCCAGCGCCTGGTCCGGACGATCTGCAAGCACTGCAAGACGCCGCAGAAGGTGGATCACGATTACCTCGGCAAGATCGGGTTTCCGGCCGACCAGATTGACTCGACGACGTTCCTCAAGGGAGCGGGTTGCGAGGAGTGTCGGCAATTGGGGTATCAAGGACGGACCGGCATCCACGAATTGCTGGTGATGTCCGAGGCGATCCGGCCGCTGGTATTGAATCGGGCGCCCGCCACGACGATCAGCGCCATGGCACGCGCCCAGGCCATGCGGACGCTGCGGGAGGATGGCTGGCGCAAGGTCCGGTTGGGACAGACGACGATCGAGGAAGTGCTGCGCGTGACCCAGACCGAGGAACACGTGCGGGGGTTGATCGGGGATGAGAAAGCGGGGGTACGATGAGCCAACGGAAGACCCGCGAGAACGTCTGTCATGTCCTCATCGAAGGGGACAAAGCTGGTCAGGTCCTGATTTTCGAGCGCACCAAGGATGGGGTGAAGGAAGCCGGTCAGGTGGCTGTGCCCTCCGATGGGGCGGTACCCGCCAAAGTCGGGGCCCGCGATTGGCAATTGCTCCTGAAGCCGCGTCTGGACGTGGCGTGGATGAGTGGCGAGGACGTCTGCCTGCGGTTGATCGAACTTCCCACATCGGATCCGGCCGAGGTGGGCTCGATGGTGGACATCCAGTTGGAGAAGATTTCGCCGCTGCCGCCGAGTCAGGTGGTGGCGGGCTTTGAGGTGTTGGGCGCGGCACCTTCGGGGGGTGTCTCCGTCCTGGTGGTGATTGCCCCAAGGGCGGCGGTGGAGGCTCGGTTGGATGCGCTGCGGGCCCGAGGTTTTGTGGTGGATCGCCTCGACGTGGCCATGGCCCGGGAGTTGGCGTCGCAGGCGACGGAAGATGGACTTTGGATCATCACGGATCCGGGCGAGACCCCGGGCTTGCTGATCACCGCCTGGCGGACCAACGGCCAGTGGCGTCAGGTGGACGTGTTGCGGATTCCCGCCGGCGACTCGGCGGGTGAAGTACTGGTTTCGTCACTGACCCGGGTTGCCTGGGCTGCCGAGTTGGACGGGTGGTTGGGCGGCGGGGTTCCGCGGATCCGGTTGGTTACCGGCGACGCCATCGGCCGGCAGTTGGAGGGACCCCTTTCGGAGTGGAGCGGACAGACGGTGGACCGTCGCAGCCTGCGCGAGGCGCGCGTGACGGCGGCGGACACGGCGCGGGAAGCGTTGGCAGGCCGTGGGTTGACGCTCGTTCCCGTGGAAACCGCCACCCGGAACCGCCAGGCGTTCGTGGATCGGCTGTGGGTGCGCGGATTGGGCACGATCGGCGTGACGTATCTGGTGCTCGTGCTGGGTTACCTGGCTTGGTTGAACTACCAGAAGGGCATCCTCGAAGAAGAGAAGGTGAACCTGAAGGGGCTCGCCAACCATTACACCAACGCCCTTCGGTTGAAGGATCAGGTGCTGATCCTCGAAGAGCAGGTGAACCTCCGGTTCGCCGCGTTGGATTGCTGGAAGGTGGCCGTCGAGAAGCTG
>JBIKWS010000212.1:0-6437 GCA_044356195.1 Cyanophyceae cyanobacterium | reverse complement strand
TCCCCAGGGGCTCATCGTCCAGGAACACGAGGGTATCGGCTCCGAGGACGAGGTGATCCGGGTAACGCTCGGCCACCAGCCAGGCCTTCCGCTCCGCGTTCACCTCGCAGAGTCGCCGCGGTGCCATGCTGGCGTCGTGCAGTTCGGTCGCAAAACTGTCCACAATCCCGAATTCCGGCACGATCTGGCGCAACAGGTCCCGACGCCGCGGGGAAACCGAGGCCAGGATGATCGGAGGATGCTTCATCGCCCCGACGGTCCCATTCCCGGTTTCCAGTTTCCAGATGCCAGTTTTCAGATCTGGCAACTCCCAGTCCCGCTTCACCGTTGTCATTCCGCCGCCCACCCCCAACCCTCCGCGCATGGCGAAAACGGATTATGTCGAACTCCCGGATGGATCGCAGGTCAGCATCCTGCATGAAGACCGGGCCGTCATGGCCATCGACAAGCCCCCTGGCTGGATGCTCGGCCCCGAGGACGAGGAACACGTCCGGCGCAACCTCCACATTGCGCTCACCCTCGGCATCGAAGCCGGCTCCTGGTGGGCAAAGTGCCGGTCGCTGAAGTTCGTCCGCTTCATCCATCGCCTGGACGCCCCCACCACGGGCGTCCTGCTCCTTGCCAAGAGCCGCGGTGCGCTGGCTCCCTACGGCAAACTGTTCGCCACCCGCCTTGTCCAGAAGACCTACCTCGCCGTCACCGACCGCATCCCAAAGGAGCGCGAGTGGACCTGCACGCTGCCCTTGGGGCCCGACCCCACCATGCCTGGCCGCCACCGCGTCGAACCCGAGAACGGCAAGGAATCCGAGACGCGCTTCAAGGTCCTTCGCGAGCTCAACGGCCGCGCCCTGATCGAGGCCTATCCGCTCACGGGCCGCACGCATCAGATCCGGTTGCACCTGCTGGCCGCCGGCTGCCCCGTCACTGGCGACATTCTTTACGGCAAGCCGCATCCGGCGGGCCTCGGGCTGCGTGCCGTCGAGTTGTGCTACCCGGATCCATTCGATCGACGCCCCATCCGCATCCGTGCCGATCGCGTGGGCTTTGAAACTGCCTTTGGTTTCGGGCCAGAGATCAAACCGGCGGTTCCAGCCGTGCCCTCGGCGCCGGTTCCAGCGGTCGTGGTTGCCCCTGCCCAGGCCGCTGCCACTCCCAAAGCAACGGTGCCCACGCCCAGGCCGGCACCAAAGTCGCCGGCCACGCCGGCACCCAGGAGTTCGCCTGTTCCGCCACGTCGGCAGCCAAAGCAGAAGACCGCCGCGCCCGTTCTCGGAAAGCCCCGTCGCCCGATGAAGCCCGGACGCGCGGCCGCCGAGCCGACTCCCGGACCCGGGCAGCAAAAAGCCCACGGGAACATCCCTCCGAAGGACGCACCCCGTGGGCCGGTCAAACGCCGTCGTGGCTGAACGCCACGGAGCGGCCTACTTCTCCGCGAGCAACTTCTCGACCTTGCCGGCCAGATCCTCGCGGGCGTTGAGGTCGCGCAGGTTGCCCTGCTTGTCGATGAGCCACATGGTAGGAATCGACGAGATGCCGAATTCCTTGCCGTACTTGTTGGCCCAGCCCTCGCCATCGAAGTACTGCACCCACGGCATCTCCTTCTTCTTCACGAAGCCGGTGAGGGCGTCCTTGTCCTGGTCGAAGCTGATCCCGACGATCTCAAAGCCTTTCGGGTGAAGCTTGGTGTAGGCCTCAATGACCTTCGGCAGTTCCTTTACGCAGGGGCCGCACCAGGTGGCCCAGAAGTCGATCAGAACGACCTTCCCCTTCATTTCCAGCAGGTCGACCTTGCGTCCGTCCGTCGAGGTGAAGCTCATCGCCACCGGCTTTCCGAGACGTTCGAACTTCTTCCGGATGCCCGCCGCCTGTTCCTTCAGCGCGGGCTCGGTCTTGGCCTCTTCAATTTCCTTGGCGATGGCCAACGCCTTTTCAACAGGCAACCCCTCCGATATCTCCAGCAGGGCTGCGTAGATCTCGGGACGATCCGGAAACTCCTTCTGCAACACACGGACGCCCTTCTCGAACTCGGCGAACACCGCCGGCAAGCCCTCTGACTGCTTCTGCATGGCGGCAGCCGCGGCCGCCTGAAGCTTCTTCTGGAGCTCATCCTGCGGTCCGCCTGCTGCGGGGTCCGGTTCCGGAGGACCACCGGCGGCCTTCAAGGCCTCGGCACGTTCGGTCGCCCCCAGGTTCACTGCGGCGGCGAGCATCCGACGCTCGTAGTCCTTGGCCTTCTCGGCCTTCTCGTGTTTCGGGAAGCGGGTCAGGAACTCCTTCGCCTTGTCCGCCGCCACACCAGCGAACTTGCCCATCTCCAATTTGAACTTGGCGATCTCTTCGGGCGTGGGCGCCTTCTCATTCCACTCCTTGGGAGGAGCGGGCGGCGTCAGGGCATCCTCCACCACCTTCCACGCCGCATCGGCGTCGTCCGGCAGGAGTTTCGCCGTGGCGGCGGGCGGCTTCGGAGCATCCTGGGCGCGCAGCGCAAGCCCGGCAGGGGCCAGCAGGCTCAGCGCTGCCAGCAAGGGGAACACGGTGGATTTCATGAAATGTTCGAAACGGTACCTTGGGCACTTTTCGTACGATCCCGTTCAAAGGACCGGCTCACTTCGCCGAAGCATCCGAAACGCGGGCCAATTCCGGCTGAATCCGTTCCAGAAGCAACTTGATTCTCCGGATGTTGCCCGGGTCGTCCAACCGGCCTTCGTTGGGGACTTCACCCGCCTCCATCGCGCGCGAGATGGCACCCTTCAAGGCGCGCTCCAGCACCCGGAGCTCCGGTTCGGGAAGTGTCAACGTCACCATCGGACCCCGCTCGAGCTTCGCCGCCTGCCGCGCCATTTCCAGGGCCACGGCACACGGCTCCAGACATGGAATGCCGCCGTGAACCACGCTCGAAGGCCCCAGCGAATCCACCACCCAAATCCGACGCTTCAGGCACGGAGCCGAATCGCAGCACGCACGGGCGAACGCCTCCGCACCGGCGGGGGAAAGCAGTTGCGCCGAGCGGTACATTCCCGTCTGACGGCCCGCAAAATCCCGGAACGAGGTCGCCGCCGCTTCCCCCTGCTGCTCCAGCGCCCACCAGTCCGCCACGGACCCCGGATACAAACGGTTCAATGCCTCCTCGAGCGACGGCAGGTCCGGAACGGCACACGCCCAACCTTTCCGGAGCGTCGGAGCCGACCGCAGCGGCCTGAATGCCCCGTTCTGGTCCACATCCCCCCACTCCAGGAGTTCCTCGGCCGACAGCCACTTCAACGGGTCACAGCCAGCCAACCCGTCGCTTTCATGTCGCAGTCGCCAGCCTCCCGACTCCACCGCCTCGACGCGCACCTGCCCCCAGAGCCAGGAGGCTCCAGCCCTCGACGCCAACTCCCGGATCGCCCGCTGCGGATCAATCGTCATGTGCTTGAGCCTGCCACGAAACCCGACCTGCGCACCTCGAACCTCGGGTCCCATCAATCCCCGCTGGAACTGCTGGAACTGCTGCCGGAGTCGCAACTGCTCGAACTGCCGGAATCCGACGAGCCGGAATCAAACGAGCCGCCGCAATGGGAACTCGATACGTCGGTGCTCGCTTCCGCGGAATGGTGATGAGCCGACGAGGCCACCACGACCGCGTCGGCAACATGCCGCCGCGTGTCGTCGTCGTCGTGACCCGTCGAAGAAGGACTTCCCGAATCCCCCATCCACGCCGCTCCGGGTGTGTGGATCCAGGTGTCGTCGCTGGCTCCCTGCCGAACGCCTGTTCCCGCAAACGTCCTGATCGGGCGCCGCGACCGGACCGTCCAGACAATGAGCAGGATCAGGCCGGTAGCGACGGCAAAGAACCCGGCGAACAGCATCACAAGCAGGACGAGCATTCCCATGGTGGCGGCACGCTGAGGCAAGCGTGGGAACGGCTCAAGCCCCCTCCCCTATTCCGGTTCGTCCTGCCAGCGATGGACCAGCGTGTGCTTCAGTCCCATGTGGTCGAGCACCCGCGCCACAACCGTGTCCACCACCGCCTCCACCGTCGCGGGCCGCGTGTAGAAGCTGGGATTCGCCGGCAACAGCTGCGCCCCCGCCAGCAGCAGCAGTTCGAAATTCTTCACGTGCACCAGCGAGATCGGCGTTTCACGCGGCACCAGGATCAGCTTCCGCCGCTCCTTCAGCATCACATCCGCGCAACGCAGCATTGAATCGGAACTCAGCCCATGCGCGATCCGCCCCATGGTTCCCATGCTGCACGGAATCACCACCATCACGTCCGGAGGATTCGAACCGCTCGCAAACGGCAGGTTCATCGAACGTGGACTGTGCGTCTGCACCCCTGGCTTCAATTTCAGCCCGTCCGGCAGTTCCTCCGCCAGTACCTGCGGCGCATACTGGCTCAGCATCACATGCACCTCGTGCTCGACCGGATCAATCTGGTCGAGCAACCGCTGGGCGTACAACGAACCACTCGCCCCGGTAATCGCTATCAGGAACCGCATGCACACAGCATGCCTCGAAACGGCAAAAGGCGCATCCTCCAGATACACCCCTGCGCCGCGTTTGCGCAAACCACTCCAACCCTCCTAACGTCCGCCCATGACTGCCATGGATGTCGCCGCCCTCGGCGTGGCCCTGCTGGTGATGTTGGTCGGCCTGCTCGGGTCCGTTCTGCCCGGGATCCCGGGCCCGCCGCTGATCCTCGGCGCAGCCATCGTCCATAAGCTCGTCCGCGGAGAGGCCGGCGCCAGTTGGTGGATCATCGCCATCCTCGCCCTCATGACCGCCGCCTCGCTGGCCATCGACTTCATCGCCACCTCCATGGGTGCGAAACGCATGGGAGCCACCTGGCGCGGGGCCGTCGGCGCCGCCCTCGGCGCTCTCTTCGGGCTGCTTTGGATGCCCTTCGGCTTGATCCTCGGTCCATTGATCGGGGCGATGGGCTTCGAAATGCTCGGCGGCCGTGAATGGCGTGAGGCTGGAAAGGCCGGCATCGGCGCCGTCCTCGGACTCGTCGCCGGAGCCATCGGAAAACTGGCCTGTTCGATCGCCATGATCGGCCTCTTCCTCATCAACCTGCTGCTGCGGTGGGTTCACTGAGCACCTCCCCATTCTGCGCTTCCACGCCGCAATCCTCCACGACAGCATCCACGCCATGACGCGTCGTCACCCGATCGCCGGCCTCTTCCTCCGGCTCCTGTTTCTCGCCGCCCTTGCCACCCGCATCCTGGCCCAGAATGCGGACGCGGAGGGCAAGAAGCCCTCGGAAGCCGAACTCAAGGCCAAGTACGAGGCCGCGATCAACGCCCTCCCCTGGAAGAAGGGTCCCGGCGAAGCCAAGCTCGGTGATCGCGCCACCATTCCTTACGGCGCCGAATACCGGTTCCTCGATGCCAAGGCCGCCGTCAGTCGCCTCGAAATGTCCGGCAACCGCGTCGACGCCGATGAGATCATGGGGATGATCGAACACGTCAGCGACAAATGGTGGGTCGTGTTCCAGTTCGAGGACGTCGGATACGTCAAGGATGACGACAAGAACGACCTCAACGCCGACAAGCTCCTCAAGGCCTACCGCGACGGAGTCGACGCGGACAACGACCGCCGCGACGGCCCGCCGACCAAGGTCGTCGGCTGGCAGGTCCCACCCAAATATGACGAGGCCACCCATAACCTCGAATGGGCCATCACCTTCGAGACGGCCGGCGAACAGTACGTCAACCACAACGTCCGCATCCTCGGCCGCAAGGGCATCATGAAGGTCGTCCTCGTCGAGGACATGGAAGACCTCGCGGCCACGTTGCCCAAGTTCCGCGCCGCCCTCGCCACCTTCAAGTTCGACTCCGGCGAGTCCTACGGCGAATACCGCCCCGGCGACAAGATCGCCAAGTACGGCCTCACCGCCCTGGTCGCCGGCGGCGCCGCCCTGGGTGCCGCCAAGCTCGGCCTGTTCGCCAAGCTCGGACTCGTGTTCAAGAAGTTCTTCAAGTTCATCTTCATCGCCATCATCGCCATCGGGGCTTCGCTCAAGAAGCTCTTCACCCGCGGATCCCGGGAGTGACGCCGAGTGACCGAACGTCAGCAATTGCTCGGGATCCTCGGCCTGATCTACCTCTCCGAGTGCATCCGATGGGTCCGCCGAGGAGGGGTGGTCTTCAACCGGGCCCCGGATCTCCGGGTCTGGCGCAAGTCGCCTTTCCTGAATAACCCCCGCGGGGACATCCACGTCGGTTGGCCGCTGCCTCCGTTCGGTGAATTCGTTGTTGCCCGCGGACTCCCGTTCTCGCTGGACTCAGATGGCCTCGTCACCGCGACAACCGCCAACCTGCATCCCGACGGTCCTGCACCCCAACCCATCCTCACCCTGACCTGGGAGGAGTGCGGACGCATCACCGTCGACGGCGAGCATCTTCTCCGGGACCAAAAGGTCTTCTGGCTCGCCGATACCGCCGCCGAAGCAGCAC
>JBIKWS010000211.1:0-6462 GCA_044356195.1 Cyanophyceae cyanobacterium | reverse complement strand
TCCCGGCCCAGGAAAATATTGGCGGCGACATCCAGGTTGTCGGCCAGGTTCAGTTCCTGATGGATCAAGGCGATCCCCAAGGCCTGTGCGTCGAGCACCGATGAGAGGCGAACCTCACGGCCGTCCGCCGCGATCGAGCCACCGTCGGGCTGCTGCACGCCGGCGAGGATCTTCATGAGCGTGCTTTTGCCCGCTCCATTCTCGCCGATCACGGCCAACACCTCGCCCCGCCGCAGCGTCAGGCTGACGCCCTTGAGCGCCCGGACACCCGGGTACGACTTGATGAGGCCCGTGGCCTGCAGCAGCAGCGGCGGCGGTGTCATCCCGTCACTTCGCCCCGGTCTTGGCCTTGAGATCGGCCCAGAACGCATCGACCTCCGCCTTGCGGATCTGGCGAGCGGGAATGTCGATGAACTTGCTGGCCGGGATCACCGCCTGATTGCCCTTGGCGAGTTCGGCCAGGACTTCGACCGACTTATAGCCGTACATGTAGGGATTCTGGACAACGGTGCCGTGCACCGAACCCTTCTGGATGCCGGCCAGGGTGGCGTCGTCCTCGTCGAAGGCGACCACCTTCACCTGCCCCAGCTTGTTCGCCTGTGCCAGTGCTTCGAGCAACAGCGGCGGATTGTACGCGAACAGTCCAACCATGCAGCCAAGGTCCGGATACTTCGCCAGCGCGTCTTCGGCGTTGGCCTTGCCTTTGGCGCGGTCAAACTGGTCGGTGAGCGTCCCCAGGATCCGGAATCCATTGCCTTCGATCACGCCGGAGGGCGGATCGAAGTTTGTCGGGTTCGACGGCCGCCCGAGAATCGCATCAATGACGCCCTGACGGCGACGCTTGGCGTTGTCCTGTTCGAGACGGCCGATGAACAACATCACCGTGCCCCCCTTGGGCATGGCCTCGCGCACCAGATCGCCGCACAACCGGCCGGCCCCGTAATTGTCCATGCCGATGTAGACCGCGCGGTCGCTGCCCGGCGCGTCCGAGTCGTGCGTCACCAACGGCGTGCGCTTGGCCGCACGGTTCAGGAGTTCGGTCTGGTTCACGGGATCGATCGGGCTCACGGCGATCCCATCGATGCCCCGCGTCAGGAGATCCTCGATGATCCGCTTCTGGTCGCTGATGCCTTCGACGGGCATGAGGGTCTCGGTTTCGACCCCGACCTTTTCGCCGGCGGCCTTCACCCCGGCGGCGGCAATGGTCCAGAACGAAGCCACGCCGTTGCTGACGAACGCGACCTTCTTCTTGCCGCCGGAACTGGCCCCACCCCCGCCACTGCCACCTTCCGTCGACTTGTTGCAACCGGCCACGCAGAGCGCGGCGACAAGGCCGGCAATCCAAGGCGCCACGATCAGGATCTGAAGCTTGGAGAGAACCCGTGACGAAGCCACCGGGGTGGAATGCTTGTTCATACAGGATATGGACAGGGACGGACGTGCCAGTTCATGCGGGGGCGTGTGGAAGGACTGTGACAACAATCCTTCCCGGGCTCGACAGAAATCCTTCGCTTCTCGCCCCTGAATCGGAGGTCAGCATCCTCCTTACCCGCAAACGGCTAAAACGAAGGATCCGAGCCGGTCACTGTCCCTCGGCGGGCACGGTCTCCTTCGTCTGGAAGGTCGTCCGCCCCTCGTATCGCCCGGCCTTCACCTCGAGTCGGTAGGTGGTCCCGGGAAGGAGCTTCGCCGGCTTGTTGCGCTCATCCTTCAATTTCATCCCACGCGGCGTCCGGCCGTAGATCAGCGCCTTCGTTGGCACGGAGTTGCTGGTGGTGTCCACCTGCCAGACGATCAACGGAGCTCCCCCGGGCTGTGACGGTGTGTTCTCGATCACGCGGATCGCGGTCAGCTTGTATTCGCCATCGAGCGCGAACACGACGGGATAGACGCCCTCGAACTTCCCCGTTGCCATCGGTGTTCCCGATGCAGCTTCGGCAGAGGTCCGCTCCCGACGCGCGGCTGCCCGCAGTTCCTTGATCGCCTTCTCCCGCTCGGCGGGATCCTTCGGCAGTTTCGACTCGTCGAACACGACCCTCGGCGTCGGCGTACGCCGCTCCAGGCTGGCCCGCGCCGAAACCTCACGCACCTGCGCCTGGATCTGGATGGGATCCGGCTTCAGCCACTCCGTGTTGAAGACCACATAACAGAAGCCCAACGCCACCGTGAGGCCGAACACGATCCAAAGCTTGCGGTTCATAGGTTCGATGGTTTCCGCCACCCACTATTCCGGCATCGTCAGCCCGAGTTGCCGCGCCTCCTCCGAGATCGCCCACAGGTTCAACGGCGCGAGGGACCGGCCAAACTTCATGAACCGCACGGAGCCATCTGCCATGGCGTAATTCGAACCGCCGCCACGGCCGCTCTTCACCGAGTTCGCATGCCGGTTCTGGTTCAACTGGAGGATGTCGTCGTACTGGTCGAAATCCATATGGAAGTGCATTGAATCCGATTCCTTCTCCCCGAAGAGCACGGTCTCGGTGGGCTCAAGGATCTGGTTGTCGCGCATCGACTTCTCTCCCGCCCCCATGATCCGGAAGAAGTTCATCTCCGCCACCGACAGCGACTTCTTGTAATAGTCGTTCCACCCGTTGATCAGGTACGTCCGCGGTGTGAAGTCCGCCGGGTGCGTGTTTGAGGAGATCCCAAAGCCTGTCCCGCTGTTCGGAGCCTTCATGTTGGGCGGATCCGACGGGCAGCGGAGGATGCGGAGATCCTTGTAGTATTGCCTCAGCGATGTTGGCCACCGGTTCGTGATGACGCGGTCCGGCAACTGGTCGCGATTGTCGTCCGTGTACATCCGGACGGCCATTCCCAGCTGCCGGATGTTGTTCACGCACGAAATCCGGCGCGCCGCATCCTTGGCCCGGGCAAGGGACGGCAGGAGCATGCCCGCCAGGATCGCGATGATCGCGATCACCACCAGGAGTTCGATGAGCGTGAAGGCCTGGTGCGCGAGCCCCAAACGCCGCCTGTGTTCCGTCCGCATGGGAGCCAAGACACAGGCTGGCTGCGGAAAGTTACCTGCGTCCTCGGGTCTTTGTTCGACGTGCATCGCCCCTTCTGACGGCGACCAGCAAAAAAGGTTCATCCGGATTCCGCACTCCCCTCGCAACTCAAGGCAACCCCGCCGCAACGGCCTCCGCCAGCTTTTGACGGAACGCCTCCGTCTGGACACGGGTCGCCTCCTGTGGATTCGACAGATACCCACCCTCGATCAACACCGCCGGACGCTGCTGCTGTCGCAACACCTCCATGAACCGCGCGTGCCGGACGCCACGATCCGTCTGGCCCGTTGTGGCCAGCAGCGCCCGATGCAACCCGATGGCCAATCGCAGGTTCACCGCATCATGGGCGTTGTTCGGATACCGACGTCCTGGTTCATCGACGTAATCGCGGACCACGTGCGACGCCATGCCCCGAGGCGTCAGCGTGTAGGTTTCGAGTCCTGCGGCCTCCCGGTTGGGAAAGCCGGAATTGAAATGGAGACTCACGAACAACGAAACACCTGCCGCATCTGCCAGGGCGACACGTTCCGCCAATCCCAGATCCACGTCATTGGTTCGGGTCATCACCACACGCCATCCCTTCCCCTCGAGCAGCACCCTCAAGCGCTCCGCCCAATCGAGCGTGAACTCCTTCTCGAAACGGTTTCCCGCAATACTACGCGTCCCAACACTCCGTCCACCATGCCCGGCATCAATCATCACGCTCCGATCCCGGAGCACCACCGGAGCCGCGGCGGCCATCAGCACCTCGAAATGCGATTCCAGATCCAGCCGGTGAACCTTTATCCGCCCCTTCTCCAACCGCGGCTCGAATCCGAGCCACACCTGCGTCCCGTTCCACCACGACTTCTTCTGTCCCACCATCACCGCCACCGTTCCCCCCACACCGTCCGATTCCTGTCGGAGCTCGCGCCCATGAGGCACGGGGTGAAGCGTGGACCAGCCACGCGCCATCAACCATTCCTCCAGATCCAACCACTCCCCAGCGGGCGCACGAAGGGGTTTCGCCCCGCTTCCTTCCTGCGGATCAGGCTTCGAGATGGCTTCCACGGAGCCTTCGGCTGTCGCCACAACGGGGTCTGCGGACGGGATCTGTCCGGCTTGTCCTGGATCTTCGACCGCCACGCGGGGCGGAGGATCCGCCGGCGCCACGGGGCGGATTTCCAGGGCGGTCTCGCCCCCACCAACGGGTGGCACCAGCCGTGCGGGCGTGGAAGGTGCAGGCGCGGCAAGGCGCGACTCCGGGATGTTGGCAAAACGCTCCGGCTCCGTGGCACATCCTGCCCCCAGCACCACGACACACAGCACCCCCAGCATCACCGCCCTCCACGACATGCAACGCCCTCTACGCGGAGATCGGACCCGACACAAGCGGCAACCCACCCGGGATCCGGGAACTGGGATCTCCCCCTGCCGCCCCATTGCCACCACCCGGCGTCTTGACCCCACCGCCACAGGCCCAAGAATCGCCGCATGCCGATCTACGAGTTCGCCTGTCCGCGTTGCCGGAAGATCTTCAACTTCCTGAGCCGCCGGGTGAATCCATCGCATTCACCTACCTGCCCCACCTGCGGCAGCCGGAAGCTCACCAAGGAAATCAGCCGATTCGCCATGATCAAGGGTGCCGCCGAACCCGCGCCCACGTCTCCGCCAGGAGGCCCGGACGACGCCGGCGGACCGCCGATGCCCGACTTCGATGACCCACGTGTCGAACGCGTCATGGACGAAATCGAGCGGGACATGGACCACCTCGACGAGAACAACCCACGGCACATGGCCCACCTCCTTCGGAAGATGCAACAGGCCATGCCGCCCGGCACCGTTCCCAAGGGGATGGAAACCGCGCTCAAACGCCTCGAACGCGGCGAAGATCCCGAGAAGATCGAGGAAGACATGGGCGATGAACTCGGCGATTGGCTCGGCAAGGGTCAGGAGGCCGACGGCCCCGGGGGGCGCGGCGGCGGGAGTGCCTATTCCCACGACCCTGGCCTCTACGACTACTGAGCCACTCTCTTGAACGACGCCTTTCACACGCTGGGACTCGCTCTGGGTCTGGGCCTTCTCGTCGGACTCCAACGCGAACGCGCCGCCTCGGTCCTCGCCGGATTCCGCACGTTTCCCTTGGTGACCGTCTTCGGCACGGTGTGCGCCTGGCTGGCCGTGCCCTTCGGCGGCTGGATGGTGGCCGCCGGACTCCTTGCGCTCGCCGCAGCCATCATTTCCGGAAACCTCCTCCGCGCCCGACAGAACAGGGGAGACTTCGGCATCACCACCGAGTCCGCCATGCTCGTGATGTTCGGAGTGGGCGCTTATCTCCCGGACGGCCACCGCCCCCTCGCCATCGTCGTTGCGGGTGCCACCGCGGTGCTGCTCCACCTCAAACCCCAACTCCACGACCTCGCGCGCCGCATCGGAGATCACGATTTCCGCGCCATCATGCAGTTCGTCGTGATCGCCCTGGTGATCCTTCCGATCGTTCCGGACGCCACGTACGGTCCGTTCAACGCCCTGAATCCCCATCGGATCTGGTGGATGGTGGTCCTCATCACCGGACTCAGCCTCGGGGGATACCTGCTGCACAAGTGGATCGGTGACCGCGCCGGGGCCATCGCGGCGGGATTGCTCGGCGGCCTGATTTCCAGCACCGCGACTTCCGTCACCCACGCACGACTCACCCGGGCGCAACCAGCAAGCGCGCCGCTGGCCGCCGTCGTCATCCTGCTCGCCTCCGGTGTGGTCTTTGCCCGGTTGGTTGTCCTCGTTGCCGCGGCGGATCGCGAGCACCTCGCCACGTACGTCCCTGCGTTCGCCACCCTGCTCCTGATCCTCCTCGGATTCGCCGGCTGGCTCGGCTTCCGCAAACGGGGCGAAGGCACCGCGCTCCCACCGCCGACCAACCCGACGGAACTCCGCTCCGCACTGTTCTTCACGGTGCTCTACGCAGGCGTGCTTCTGGGGGTCGCCGCGGCCCGCGAATGGTATGGCAACCGCGGCCTGCTCGTCGTTGCCGCGATCTCGGGCCTGACGGACATGGACGCCATCACGCTTTCCACCGCGCAACTTTCAAGACAGGGAGCGATCTCCGAGTCTGAAAGTTGCCGGGCGATCCTAGTCGCCTCCGTCTCCAACCTCTTTTTCAAGGCAGGGGTCATTGGAACCCTGGGAGACCGGGCGTTGCTACGCGCAATTCTGCCAGCCTTCGGGACCGCCGCTGCCGCCGGATTGGCGTGGGCCTTCATCCGCTGACCAACCGCCGCCGCCTCAACCAAGATACACTGGCGATCCCTGGACCTACGCCGGAGGCGTTACAGCGAGTAGCCCGGGGTGCGAAGCAGCCCCGGGTCGTCAGTGCCATGATGGGCACCTATCCCGGCAGGGGTTGAAGCCTCCCGAATCTTCGCACCCCTCCGGGGTGCGGATTCCAAAAGGGCTGCCCCATTCCCCGGGTGCGTGC